>JAQVYP010000021.1 GCA_029004655.1 Oscillospiraceae bacterium
CCCCATGTCAACACAAAATTCCATTTTTTTTAAATTATTTGAATTCTTTTAGATTATGCTGCATATTAGTAATGAATTATATATTATTTTACACAGATTATAATAAAAGCACGAATTCTATTGTAATTAAATTTAATTTCTGATATAATTTCTGATATTATATTATACATTATAGTAGCTATAATTCAGACAAGGATTGATTAGATGCCAATTAATATTCCTGACAGTTTACCTGCCGCAAGGACTCTAGAATCAGAAAATATTTTTGTTATAACTGAAAACCGTGCATCTCATCAGGATATCCGTCCGTTGAGAATTGCAATTTTAAATCTCATGCCTACTAAGATAGATACTGAGACTCAGTTGTTGCGCCTATTGGGCGACACACCGCTACAGGTCGAGATTGAGCTTTTGCAAACAGCATCGCATACATCAAAAAACACTTCTGCAGAACATTTATTAAAATTTTATAAAACCTATTATGATGTTAAAAACGAACGATTTGATGGTTTAATCATTACCGGAGCCCCTGTTGAACTTTTAGACTTTGAAGACGTCAATTATTGGGAGGAACTGTGCCAGATAATGGAGTGGTCTAAAACTCATGTTTATTCAACATTTCACATCTGCTGGGCAGCTCAGGCAGGACTTTATTATCATTATGGTATACCTAAACATTTAATGAATGATAAATTAAGCGGGATTTTTGAGCATAGTCCAACTACATTGTTTCATCCACTTACTAGAGGGTTTGATGATGTGTTTTACGCTCCTCATTCGAGAAATTCTGAAGTTAAAGCAGAGGACATAGAAAAAATCAAATGTCTGGACATATTAGCAACTTCTAAAGAAGCTGGGGTTTATATAGTTGCCGACCATGCCTGCCGCAATTTTTTCATCACAGGTCATTCAGAGTACAGCAGGATGACACTTTTTAATGAGTATTCACGTGATGTTTTGAAAGGAATAAGTCCAAAAATTCCTGTTAATTATTTTGAAGATGATAATCCACAATTAAATCCTATATGTAAATGGAAATCACACGCAAATTTGCTTTATGGAAACTGGATTAATAATATTGTCTACCAGCACACTCCTTACAATTTATCAGAATTATAATTCATCCGGCATTAATAATCACAGCCACCCCTATATGGGACATGAAAGCCAGTCATCTAAAAACGGTTGGCTTTCACTATATACACCGGATTGAACATGACTGATTCTAATTTTATAGTTTTGATATTAGTTGACAAAAGTAAGACACCTCCATATACAATTTTCAATTGTGTAATAACAATCAGATTTGTAGATTTTATGGAGTGTTAATTATATTGCAAACATGGACCGAATGTGTTACAATTCAAGCCAATAGATTTTCAAAAATCGTGTTGATTGTGTACTGAATAATCTCGGATAAATAATCATCATACGAATACCACTGAATATTAACATAATAAGATTTAAATAGCGTTTATATTAAAATAAACAAAGGAAAATTTATATTTATGAAAAATGTTGAAAATGCTGATATTATTGTTTTTGACGATATATACCCAGATAACAAATCTCTTTTCAGAGAAATCGAGTTTAATGAATATCTAAAAATGGATTGTGATATCAAAATTGTAACTTCAAATCCGGATTTCAATACCCGATCAGACCAATATAATAATTATTTTGGTCAAAATCCAAGCAACATAAATAAAATAGTATCTTATGATGAAAACACTTTTTATAGTGCAAAACTTGCATATGTTGTTTTTTTCAGTAATCTTGTAAAATTCGATTTAGGTTACTCTATAAAAATACCTTTTATTGTAAACCTATATCCTGGTGGTCAATTTCAAATTAATAATATAGAATGTGATGAATTATATAAGAAATACTTTTTCTCGCCATATTTGAGAAAAGTAATTGTCACGCAAAAGTTGACTTATGATTATTTGGTTGACAACCATTTATGCCCTGTTGAAAAAATCGAACATATTTTTGGTGTTGTTTTGTCAAATTATAATGATAAAATTATTAGTAAAAAATATTTTTCAATTGATAAAGAGGTCTTAGATGTTTGCTTTGTTGCATATAAATATTCTTCAAATGGCATAGATAAGGGTTTTGATACATTCATCGAGGTTTCAAAATTATTGGCTCATAAATATAATAATATCAGATTTCACGTAGTTGGAAATTTTTCTGAAAATGACATTGATATTTCAGAAATCCAAGATAGAATAATATTTTGGGGTACTCAAAAAGGCGAATGGTTCGACGAATTTTATGCCGACAAAGACATTATTGTTTCGCCGACTGAACCGTTTATTTTAAGCAAAGGCAGCTTTGACGGATTCCCAACGGCAAGCGTTTCAGAGGCATCAATCAGAAATGTTGCTATGATTGTTACAGACAAATTAAATCTTAATGATAATCGTTTTGAAAAAGATAATGAAATTGTAATTACAAATAACGATGCTCACGAGATTGCCAAAAAAATTGAATTTTTTTATCATAATCCAAAAGAATTAGCAGTGCTTGCTGACAAGGGCTGCCAAAAAAGCAGATACATTTATTCAAAGCAAAATCAGATTGAAAGAAGAAAACAAATATTAAAGAATGAGATTAATATGTCAAGAGCAATTCCGATAATGCATTGCTTTGATAATAACTACGTCATCCAAGCGGCGGTTTCAATGTATTCGATGTTAAAGCATGTGAATACGAAAAATAACTACATTCTTTATGTTTTGCATACGGATATAACTGTACAAAATCAAACCAGATTGCAGCAGACCATTTCCCAATTTCCTAATGCACAACTAATATTTATTAATATGAACAACAGGTTTAAAGAATTGTGGGAAGAAATTGTTTTTAACGGTTATTATTCAAAAGAAGTTTTATATAAGTTAATTGTTCCATCTATTTTTCCTCAGCACGATAAACTTATTATTACCGATGTTGACGTTGTGTTTTTATCTGACATTTCAGAAAGCTATAATTGTTTCGACAACAATCCAAAAGCATTAATTGCTGGAGTTAAGCAAGTTTGTCCACGAAACAGTTGGCTTGAACAATTTTACGAATCATGCTATAACAATGGTGATTTTGGAGAAAATGCTTTATCAAAGCTGAAAACCTGCGGTGGTTATCTGGTCTTTAATCTTGAAAATATGAGAAAGCAAGATACAGAAAAAAAATTCATTGAATATCTTGCTAAAAATGCAAACATTTTAAAACAATCCGAACAAGATGTAATTAATTTTTGTTTAGATGATGAAGATGTAATTCATTTGCCATTAAATTATGTAGTCTGCTCTTATATGTATGATTTGTTTTATGATAAAGCAACATTAAATTCAGACCATCACTATACCGAGCAAGAAATTGTTTCTGCTATGAAACAACCAATTCAATTACATTATGCAACCAAAACTAAGCCATGGAATGCGGTCACTTGTACAAAAACAGATATATGGTTCGAATATTTGGCTCAATCCGGCATGATAAATGAATATTTTCAAAAAATTTCATCACAAAACAGTGATGAGCCTGTAGTAATAAATGATTGTAGCAATATCACTTATGCAGAGAATTGCGAAAGCAAAAAAATGATAAGTATTATTTGCTGCACATACAATCACGAAGCGTTTATCAGACAGGCATTAGATGGAATTTTCAATCAAATAACAGATTATGATTATGAAGTTATTATTGCTGATGATGCTTCAACAGATAACACGCAGAAAATCATCAAAGAATATGAAATGAAATATCCTGGCAAAATAGTAAGTCTATTTAGGAAAGCCAATGTCGGAATAGGTGCAAATTATTATGAGGCTTTAAGTTTAGCTAATGGTAAATACTTAGCTATTTGCGATGGAGATGATTGCTGGATTGATAATAACAAATTGCAGACACAGGTTGATTTCTTGGAAAATAACCCGGATTATACAGTTTGTTGTTCATCTTTTAATCAACATTTTATAAGCAGAGATATTGAAGACAGAATTTTCAATGTTGATGATTATATAAAAGAATCATATATTATAAAAGATCATTATTATTTTTCAGATTTGTTGAACTGTAGATTTGTTGCTTCTTGCACAGCTGTTCTTCGTTGGAAATTAAAAGGTAATGTGCCATATTTTTTAAAAAGCTATAGTGTAATTGATTTACCATTGATTTTAATACACTCAGCTTTCGGAAAAGTTAAAGTTTTTAGTGATAACGTATTTTCGCAATACAATATTCACGAAAACGGAATCACTTCGTCATATCAGCAGGAAACATTGAAAGATAACATTATAATGGTTATCTGCGAAGTGAATCAATTTTTGAATTTTAAATTTGACAAAGTTATTCAAGAATATTTTAACGCAATTAAGCTTCTTGAATCAGAATGTCCAACGGAAACGGATGATTCTGAGCAAAACGAATATAAAGAAATTATATTCGTAAAAGCAATTAAGACTATATATAAATATTTGGTTCCGGAGTTGTTTCAGGAATTGTATAGACAACTAAAGAGATTGCTTAAAAAATCTTATAATTTTTTGATAAAAAGGGATTAATAACTCAAAAGATTTAATGTTTATTATAGTTTTGCTTTGTGTTCATTAATGAATATGAATTAATTTATGACTTTTTTAAAAACACTTTTAAAGGTATGATAGAAATATGGATAGTTTTTATTCTGAGGAAGAGTTAAAACAGTTAGGTCTTAAATCTCTTGGAGAAAATGTTAAAATAAGCCGCAAGGCAAGTTTTTACGGTAACGAAAAAATTAAAATAGGCAGCAATGTGCGCATTGACGATTTTTGTATTTTAAGCGGAAAGATTGAAATACATAATTATGTCCACATTGCAGCTTATACCGCTCTATATGGAGGTAATGACGGAATATTCATTGATGATTTCGTAAATATTTCGTCAAAAATTTGTATCTACTCGATTAGTGATGATTATTCAGGCGAAACAATGACCAGCCCTTTGGTGCCTGACAAATACAAAAATGTATTAAGTGCAGCAGTTATAATCAACAAAAATACTATTATCGGAACGGGTTGCACAATATTGCCGGGAGTGGAAATTGCAGAAGGTTGTGCTTTTGGCGCAATGAGTTTAATTAACAAAAGTACACACGAGTTTACAATTTATGCAGGAATACCGGCCAGAAAAATCAAAGAAAGAAAAAAGGATTTTCTGATCTTAGAAAAAAATTTTTTAGAAAGTGCGGGCAAGTAAATGTCAAACAAACCTATCTTAGTGACGCGCTCATCTATGCCGCCGTACGATGAATTCATTAATGAAATTATGCCTATTTGGGATAGCCATTGGCTGACAAACGGAGGAGAATTTCATCAAACATTAGAAAAAAAGCTGACGGAGTTTCTGCAAGTTAATAATATTTCTCTTTTTACCAATGGTCATATGGCATTGGAGTTGGCATTTCAAGCTTTAAATTTATCAGGCGAAATTATAACAACGCCTTTCACTTTTGTTTCAACAACACACGCAATTGTCCGAAGTGGTATGACACCTGTTTTTTGCGATATAAACTGCATGGATTATACAATAGACGTTTCGAAAATCGAAAGGTTAATAACGGAAGAAACTGTTGCAATAGCACCGGTTCATGTGTACGGTAACGTTTGTGATGTTGAAGAAATAGAAAAAATAGCAACCAAATACAATTTAAAGGTAATTTATGATGCCGCGCATGCATTTGGGGTACAATACAAAGGAAAAGGCATTGGAAATTTTGGCGATTTGTCAATGTTTAGTTTTCATGCAACCAAGGTGTTTAATACAATAGAGGGTGGTGCAATAACCTATAGTAATTCAGAAATAGGGAAAAAACTGAACCGCCTAAAAAATTTTGGCATTAAAGATGAAGAAACCGTTGACATCATCGGTGCAAACGCTAAAATGAATGAATTTCAAGCAGTTATGGGAATATGTAATTTGAGGCATTTCGATGAGGAAATTGCGAAAAGAAAAGTTGTTGTTGAAAAATATAGAGAAATATTATCAGTCATAAAAGGTATAAAAACGTTAGGTCAGTTTAAAGATGTGAAATCAAACTACGCTTATTTCCCTGTAATTATTGAGCCGGAAATTTTCGGAGAAAGCAGAGACGATATTTATAACAGATTGAAGCTTCATAATATATTTGCAAGAAAATATTTTTATCCTATCACCAACACTTTAGATTGCTATAAGGAAAAATATAGTGCAAATAATACTCCAATTGCTTTGGACATTTCTAAAAAGGTTTTAACTTTGCCGTTGTATGCAGATTTACCGCTAGATGATGTTGAACGAATTTGCAAAATAATACTAAACTAAGTTATTCCATGCATCATATATTCAGAGGTTTCAGCGCCTTATCGAACGTATAACGCAGTTCCGGAAGAATCAATTTCTCCGATAGGTTTCTAACTTAGAATATTAAAAAATGTTTTTTCTAAACAAGTATTAAATGGAGAACGTTTTATGACTAACGTAAACGCCAAGGTTAGTGTTATAATTCCATGCTATAATCACGCAGAATTTGTAAGTAAAGCAATTCAAAGTGTTATAATGCAGGATTATAAAGAATTTGAACTTATTATTGCCGATGACTTTTCAAAAGATAATTCGGTTGAGGTAATAGACACTTTTGTTGACCCCAGAATAAAAAAATTCTTTTTAAAGGAAAATCTAGGCCCAACAGAGATACTAAAATTCTTAATCCAGCATTCAAATGGAGAATATATAGCACTGTTAAATTCTGATGATACTTGGTGTCAAGGTAAATTAAAAAAACAAGTTGAAGTTTTAGATAATAGTCCAGAAATCGCTGCTTGTTTCACGTGGGCAGACTTTATTAACGAAGATAGTGCTCCATATGTGGGAGACGGATCAATTGATTTAAATACTTTTGTTGAAAACAACAGATCTCAAAGCGATTGGCTACATAGATTTTATTATCAGGGCAATTGCATATGTCACCCTAGTATGATGATTAGAAAAAAAATATACAGCGAAACCGGATACTATAATGATGCATTGAGACAACTCCCGGATTTTGACTTTTGGGTTCGCTTAATTTTGAAATATCCTATTCATATTTTAGACGAAATATATGTTCACCATAGACGTTTGGGCAGTGATTCACACAATACAAGTGAAATGAATAAACCAAACATTAATAGAATGATTTATGAATTTTTAAACATAACGAAATATATGTTTGACAATATTGATGACAAATTATTTATTGATGGTTTTAGTAAAGAATTTATTAATAAAGATTCTAAAACTACAGAAGAGCTTTTGTGTGAAAAGTACTTTATACTATTAAATGGCTGTTCAATTGGAAAATACACTAAAATTCTAGCATATCAATTTTTTATGGATCATTATAATGATTATAATGTTAAAGAATGCTTTTCAAAAAAATTTAATTACGATTTTACAAATTTCTATAAAGACAACGGTAATACAATTATCGATATTAAAGAAGAAATAGATGGTATACCCCCTATCTTTATCAGCAAATTTTTCATACCTATAAATGGTGGATATTCAGAAGATAATGTATTATCGGTCACACCGGTAATTTGCAGAAATGACTTCATTTATGAATTCCAAATAGATAGAAATGTGAAAAACATTAGATTTGATCCGGTTGAAGGATACTTCTTTATGTGCGATCGCGCTGAAGCGACAATCAATGGGAAAGATATTGAGATATTGCCCCAAAACGCCTTTTCCGTTGACAATATGCTTATTTTTCCAAATCTAGACCCTCAATATATATTAAAATGCAATGTTAATAAAGGGGATATTATAAAAGTAAAGCTGGTAAATCCATTATTTTGTACACTCCAAAGCCTCAATGAGTGTAACAGCGTTCAATTAGGTTGTATTTTTCAGAAAATACTTTCATTGCTTGATAGTGCACAACTAAATCACCTGGATTTAAGCACAGATAAAATGTCGAAAAAAGCAAATTTCCCTTTTCATATTGTTGTTTTTCGCTGCGCAAGAAAAACATTAAGTTCAATAAAAAGATTTATATTTAGTAAGAAAGCGTAAAATCATTTATTAATCCAATTGGATGGTTTTGTAAAGAAAATGTATTGACTATTTTACTTGGCTGGTATAAAATACAAATAAGTGAATATTATAATTTCCGGTTGGAGCAGCTTACTGCGTTCAAGACTTTAGCTTTAATGGTGGGGAGCTTCGTATGAAGTTCCCTGCCCTTTTTGTATTTTACAACTAATATTAATATTTTTTAAATTTTGACCGATATATATTTAATAGGAGGATTATAATATGGTTTCAGAAACATTGAGCAAAGTAATCTTAGCCGAGAATCAAGCGGCCGAAAAAGTGGATTTAGCTAATGAAAAATCAGAGCAAATCATTTCCGAGGCAAAAGGAAAAGTAAAAGAAATTATTGCCAAGTCAAAACTTGACAGCAAAACTGAAGCTGAAGTCCTTATGCAAAAAAACGAAGTTCAAATAAATGAGATTTTTGATAATTACAACAAGAAATCTTTTGAAGAAGCTTCTCAAATAAGAACCAAAGCGCAAGCAAAAAAAGCTAAAGCAATTGATATGATTATAGAAAAGATAATATCAAAATAATAGTGTTTTTTCTATAAGACAAGGAGGTATCTGAATATGGCTAAGCTAACAATGAAGTGGATTGAGATTGTTGCATTGCTTAAGGATCGCAAGAAAATTGTCGAGCGATTACAGCGGTGTGAAATTGTAGAATTTTCTGATTTTCAGGACGAAGCACTTGCTAAAATGAATACCACTTCACACGTTGCTCATTTAGAGAAAAACATAAATACAGCAGTTGAGGCTAAAGAAATTCTTAATGAATATGCTCCGACAAAAAAGTCAATGCTCTCGACTTTAAACGGCAGACGAGAGATGGAAACAAGTGAATTTGGAAAATATGTTGAGCAAAGAGAAACTTATCTTAAAATTTGCTATGATTTAATTAATTTGAAAAAAGTAATTACTGAAAATCGAGCAGCAATAATAAGAACACAAACACTAATGGATGCGTTAAAAATCTGGCTTGACTTAGATATTCCGATGCAATTTAAAGGAACAAAGTATACACGGTGTTTTGTTGGTGTTGTTCCGAAGAAAAGAACAAGTGAAGATATTCTATTAGAAATTGCAAAAATAAATCCAAAATTAGAAATGATTCACGTCGAAGTAGTTTCAGCGTATAAAGAGCAATCATGTGTTACTATTATTTGTCACAACGAGGTTGCTGATGAAACAAGCGAAGTTTTGCGTCAGATAGGTTTTGTCTTTTCTTCCGATCCGACAAAACATGTGCCTATAATAAGAATGCAGCGTTATGAAAATGAACTTATTAAATATAATAGTGAGATTGATGAAAGCATAAATAAAATTAAGTCATATGCAGATAGAATTGATGAAATTGAATTTTTAGCTGATTACTCTATACTACGAAAAGAGAAATATATTGCACTGAATAAAATAGGGCTCACAAAAAACACTTTTATTATTTCCGGATTTATTCCCGAAAAATACGCAAAAAAATGCATATATGAGCTTGAAACTCAATTTACTGCAGCAATAAATTTGACTTCGCCGAGTGAAAATGAAGATGTTCCAGTCCTTCTGGAAAACGGAGAATTTTCAGCTCCTGTCGAGTCCGTTGCAGAAATGTATTCATTACCCGGAAAAAAAGATATTGATCCATGTGCAATTATGGCGTTTTTCTATTATATGTTTTTCGGAATAATGTTATCTGATGCGGGATACGGGGTTTTAATGGTTATAGGAACAGCCATTGCACTTAAAAAATTCAACATTGAAGGCTCTATGAAAAAAACTCTTAAAATGTTTCTCTATTGTGGCATTTCGACTGTGTTTTGGGGTGCATTGTTTGGCAGTTGGTTCGGGGATATTGTTCCTATTATTTACGAACAATTTTTGCATATTGATGCTCCTAATATGGCATTATGGTTTGAACCAATTAAAGATCCTATTAAATTTTTACTTGCAGCCTTCGCATTTGGTATAGTACATTTGTTTGTTGGATTGGGTGTAAGTTTTAAAATGGCTTGGGACAAGGGTCAAAAATTAGATGCCATTTTAGATGTAATTCCTATATATATATTTGTTTTGGGTGTTGCTCCTTTATGCGCCGCTGTTCTGGTAAGTGTTCCAACTGCAGCCACGACAATAGGAAAATACATGGCAATTGCAGGCGTGGCTTTAATCATCCTTACTGCCGGGAGAAAATCAAAAAATGTATTTGCCAAATTAGGCTTAGGGCTTTATGGGTTGTATAATGTAGCTTCAGGTTATTTAAGCGATATTCTTTCCTATTCGCGTTTATTGGCTCTTGGCTTGGCCACAGGAAGTATAGCCGGTGTTGTAAATCTTATGGGATCAATGCCAAGCAACCTTGTTTTTAAAGGAATATTGCTTACCATTGTATTTATTGTCGGACATCCCTTGAATATGGCAATTAATTTGCTGGGTGCCTATGTTCACACAAACAGGCTGCAATTCGTTGAATTCTTTTCTAAGTTTTATGAGGGCGGAGGCAGAGCCTTTCACCCTTTAAAAGTCAATACAAAATATATCAAATTTAAGGAGAATAATTAGTATGAATGATTATGGAATTGTGTTAGCAATATTTGGTGCTATTGCAGCTGCGTTGTTTGCAGGAATTGGTTCTGCACGTGGTGTTGGTATGGTTGGTGAGGCCGCTGCGGGAGTTGTTACTGAAGATCCCTCAAAGTTTAGTAAAGTCCTTATATTGCAGCTTCTCCCCGGTACTCAAGGCCTATATGGATTGCTCGCCGCTGTTCTGTTACTTAGCCAAATAGGACTTTTAAAAGGCGAGCTGATTCCTCTTACAATGGCTCAAGGATTTCAATATTTTATCGCTTGCTTACCAATAGCTGTTGTTGGCTATTTTTCAGCTATTGCCCAAGCCAGAACTGCTGTTGCCGGTGTTGGAATTGTTGCAAAAAGACCTGATCAAAGCGGCAAAGCAATTTCAATGGCTGCAATGGTAGAAACTTATGCTATTTTAGCTTTGCTTATATCAATTCTTGCAATAAACGGCTTGAAATAGGGTGATTTTAAATGACCGGTATCGAAAAGATTGTAATGAAAATTGAAGATGACTGCAAAGCCACTTGCGATGAAATAATTACACAAGCGCAGAATGAAGCTAAAGTAATTTTGGATAATGCTCAAATTGCTGCTGAAAAAGCCAAGAAAGAAACTATTGAAGCTGCAATAATCAAATGTAAAACTGATATTGAGCTTTCAGAATCCAAAGCTGAGCATGAAAATAAAAAAGCAATACTTGCAGCTAAGATTAGAATCATAAATGAAATAATAGATGAATCTATGCAGAAATTAAAGAATTTACCGGATGTAGAGTATTTTAATGTAATTACTATGCTTATAAACCGTTATGCTCAAAATGGCCGCGGAGTATTGCATTTTTCAAAGAAATATTTAGATCGTCTGCCTCGAGACTTTGAAACCAGTCTAAACAAAATATTCACAGGCAGCGAAAAATCTTTTGTGATTAGCAATGAATCCCTCCCTATTGATGGAGGAGTTGTTATCGTCTATGACGACATCGAGCAGAATTGCACTTTTGATTCGTTATTAAATGCTTCTCTGGATGAAATTAAAGACGAATTATATCAAGAGATATTTATGAGGGACGGCATATGAAAGAAGCTGATTATGCATATGCAGTCGCCAGAATCAGAGCGAACGAGTCAAGCCTTTTAACTACCGCAGATATTGAGCAACTTATATCAGCCGATAATTATCAATCCGCACTACGTGTTTTAGAGGAAAAAGGCTGGATCAATGCTGAAAACCATGATGATATTAACACTGCGTTAAAAACCCAGATGAATGATACTTGGCAGCTTTTGCGCGAGATTTCTCCTAACATCAGCGAATTGGATTTTCTGGTTGTTAAGAATGATTTTCATAATATAAAAGCTGCACTAAAAGAGTTTGTTTCTGTGCAGACCTTGCGCTCTGAAAAAAATAATACAGACAATTTTGTCGTACCTTCATCAATTGATTCGGAGCAAATCAAAAATGCTATATTCAACAAAAAATTTAACGAGCTACCAAGCTTTGCAGAAGTTGCTGCTGAAAAAACTTATAATGTCTTGATACGTTCAGCCGATGGCCAACTTGCCGATATTATGCTTGATTCTATGGCTCTTAATGCCACAATTGAGAAAGCTGATAATACAAAAAATCAGTTTATCAAAGAAACAGCAGAGCTTATATGTGTAACCGCGAATATAAAAATTGCATTTCGTGCTGCAAGAGCAGGCAAAGATGAGCAATTTCTTGAAACAGCTTTATGTCAAACTAAAACGCTTGATAAAGCTTCTTTAATTGATGCCACAATTAGAGGACAAGAGGAACTTATTAATTATATTTTAACTACTCAATACTTTGAAGTTGCTGATTATATGAAAGCATCTACCACATCTTTAGAAAAATGGTGTGATGATATTCTTATGTTGCATATTAAAAATGCAAAATATATATGTTTAGGTATTGAACCAATTATAGCCTTTTATATTGCAAAAGATGCAGAAATTAAAAATGTCAGAATAATTTTGTCCTGCAAGCACAACAACCTTCCGTCGGAAGCAATCAAAGAAAGGATGCGAAAGCTTTATGTATAGAGTAGCCGTAATGGGCGATAGAGACAGTATCTATGGATTTGCTGCTTTGGGTCTGGAAATATATCCGACAGAAGATGCCGCTGTTGCAATTGGACAACTTCGAAAAATGGCAAAAAAAGATTATGCCGTAATCTATTTCACAGAAGCTCTTGCCGCTAAAATATCGGAAGAAATCGATAAATACAGAGATAGAACTACTCCTGCAATAATACTCATTCCGGGTATAACCGGAAACACGGGTATAGGATTAGCAAATGTAAAAAGAACAGTTGAAAAAGCTGTTGGCTCGGATATATTAAATTAGAAGTGAGGTGTACCAAATGAGCAGTGGTACGATTTTAAAGGTTTCCGGACCTTTAGTAGTTGCAGAGGGCATGCGTGACGCAAACATGTTCGACGTTGTACGTGTCAGTAAGCAAAGACTTATAGGTGAAATTATCGAAATGCATGGTGACAGAGCCTCCATTCAAGTATACGAAGAGACCTCCGGACTTGGACCTGGTGAGCCTGTTGAATCAACCGAAGAACCGATGAGCGTTGAACTCGGGCCTGGGCTTATTGGTAGCATTTTTGATGGTATTCAAAGACCGCTTGATGATATTATGAAAATCGCCGGCAACAACCTAACCAGAGGAATTGAGATTCCATCTCTTAAAAGAGAGCTTAAGTGGGGCTTTGAACCAACTGTTACTGTTGGTTCTGAGGTAATAGGCGGAGATATTATAGGTACTGTTCAAGAAACGGATATAGTAATGCACAAAATAATGGTGCCTGCTTTTGTTCATGGCAAAATAAAGAACATTGAAAAGGGCGAGTTTTTTGTTACTGATACTGTAGCAATTGTTGATACAGATAAAGGCGATGTTCCCATTAAGCTTATGCAAAAATGGCCGGTTAGAAAAGGCAGACCCTTTGCAAAAAAACTTTCTCCAAATAAACCGCTAATTACAGGCCAAAGAGTTATTGACTGCCTATTCCCTATTGCAAAAGGCGGTGTAGCAGCTATTCCGGGACCTTTCGGAAGTGGCAAAACTGTTACACAGCATCAACTAGCTAAGTGGGCTGAAGCAGATATAGTTGTATATATTGGTTGCGGTGAACGTGGTAACGAGATGACCGATGTTCTAAACGAATTTCCGGAACTGATAGATCCACACACAGGCAAATCATTGATGGAGAGAACTGTGCTTATTGCAAACACTTCAGATATGCCTGTTGCAGCTCGTGAAGCATCTATCTATACCGGTATTACTATAGCTGAATATTTTAGAGACATGGGTTATTCTGTTGCGCTTATGGCAGATTCAACATCACGTTGGGCAGAAGCTTTGCGTGAAATGTCTGGTCGTCTTGAAGAAATGCCCGGTGAAGAAGGTTATCCAGCATATCTTGGTAGCCGCCTTGCAGGGTTTTATGAGAGAGCCGGACGAGTTGTTTCTCTTGGTTCCGATAATCGGGAAGGCACCTTGTCTGTTATTGGAGCTGTATCCCCTCCCGGCGGTGATATTTCCGAGCCTGTTTCTCAAGCAACGCTTAGAATTGTAAAGGTGTTTTGGGGGCTTGATGCAAAGCTTGCCTACAAGCGCCATTTCCCCGCTATTAACTGGCTTACAAGCTATTCGTTATACGTTGATACCTTAAGCAAATGGTACGAGGAAAATGTTTCACCTGAATGGATGCAGCTCAGAGCCAAAATCATGAGCATCTTACATGATGAATCAGAGCTAGACGAAATAGTGAAACTTGTCGGTATTGATGCATTATCAGCAGAGGACAGACTGAAAATGGAAACTGCTCGTTCAATTCGCGAGGATTTCCTTCATCAACTTGCTTTCCATGAGGTAGACACTTACACAAGTCTTAATAAGCAACTTATAATGATGAAACTTATTCTCAGCTTTTATGATTTTGCTTTAGAAGCTCTAAATAAAGGTGGCAGCATTGAAGCTATTTCGACTCTTGCCATAAGAGAGCAAATCGGTAGATTTAAGTACATTAAAGAAGAGAATGTCTCAGCTGAATTTGATACTATTATGATAAAATTACAGACTCAAATGCAAGATTCTTTTGTAAAGGAGGAAATATAATGCCTATAGAATACAGAACCATTCAAGAAGTAGCAGGACCATTAATGCTCGTGCGAGATGTACGTGACGTTGCATATAACGAGCTTGGAGAAATTGAGCTTGAAAGCGGCGAAAAACGTCGTTGTAAGGTACTGGAAATAAACGGTACTAATGCTTTGGTTCAGCTTTTTGAAAGTTCAACGGGTATTAATCTCTCAAACAGTAAGATTCGGTTTTTGGGTCGTCAGATGGAGCTTAATGTTTCAACAGACATGTTGGGACGTATTTTTGACGGACTTGGCAGACCTATTGATAACGGTCCGGAAATTATTCCGGAAAAGCGTATGGATGTAAACGGCTTGCCTATCAATCCGGTAGCGAGAAATTATCCTCAAGAATTTATTCAAACAGGTATATCTGCTATTGACGGTCTAAACACTCTTGTTCGTGGACAAAAGCTTCCGATTTTCTCAGCAAGTGGCTTGCCACACGCCCAATTGGCGGCTCAAATAGCAAGGCAAGCTAAAGTACGTGGTACAAACGAACAGTTCGCCGTTGTTTTTGCTGCGATGGGTATAACCTTTGAAGAATCAAACTTCTTCATTGACAGCTTTCGTGAAACCGGTGCTATTGATAGAACCGTGTTGTTTGTTAATCTTGCAAATGATCCGGCAATTGAGCGTATCGCAACTCCGAAAATGGCACTTACTGCAGCAGAATATTTAGCTTTTGAAAAAGGTATGCATGTACTTGTTATTTTAACTGATATAACGAATTATGCAGATGCTCTGCGTGAAGTTTCAGCTGCGCGTAAAGAAGTGCCTGGCAGACGTGGATACCCGGGTTATATGTACACCGATCTTGCAACTATTTATGAAAGAGCAGGAAGACAAAAAGGCAAAGACGGCAGTATCACTATGATTCCTATTCTTTCTATGCCTGAAGATGATAAAACTCATCCAATTCCTGACCTTACAGGATATATTACTGAGGGACAGATTATTCTTAGTCGTGACCTATATCGTAAAGGCATTACTCCCCCAATTGATGTTTTGCCATCGCTATCAAGGCTTAAGGATAAAGGTATCGGCGAAGGAAAAACAAGAGCCGACCATTCGAACACGATGAATCAACTTTTCTCTGCTTATGCTCGAGGGAAAGATTGCAAAGAGTTGATGGTAATTCTCGGTGAGTCAGCTTTAACAGATATTGATAAACTCTATGCTAAATTTGCTGATGAATTTGAAAAGCTATATGTTTCTCAAGGCTATGATACAAATAGAAATATTGAGGAAACCTTAGATCTTGGTTGGAAACTTTTAAAAATACTTCCCCGCACCGAACTTAAACGTATAAGCGATGAATTACTCGAGAAATATTATGATAAAGATTAATTATTTCATGCCGAAAGCGAGGTGATATTGTGGCAATTTTAAGCGTTAATCCCACCAGAATGGAACTTACGAATCTCAAAAGAAAGCTTGTAACAGCGTTGCGTGGACATAAGCTATTAAAGGATAAACGTGATGAATTAATGAGACAGTTCTTAGAATTAGTACGTGAGAATAAGACTCTGCGTATAACAGTGGAAAATGCCATTAAGCAGTCAAATAACCACATGGCTATTGCTCGAAGCGTAATGCAAAACGAAGTCTTGGACGTTGCTCTAATGATGCCAAAGCAAGAGCTGCAACTTGAAATAGAAAAAAAGAATGTAATGAGCGTTATGATTCCAAGTTTTAAAACTAAGCTGAAAACAAATGATAAAAACGATATTTATTCGTATGGTTATGCTTTTACTTCTTGTGACTTGGATGATGCGATAAAATCATTATCTGATGTTTTGCCGCAAATGTTAAGGCTTGCAGAGGTTGAAAAATCATGTCAGTTAATGGCGGCAGAAATTGAAAAGACCAGACGTCGTGTTAATGCCCTTGAGCACGTTATGATTCCTCAATATCAAGAGACAATCAAATATATCACAATGAAACTTGACGAAAACGAGCGCAGCACCACAACAAGGCTGATGAAAGTAAAAGATATGATGCTAGCGCAGGC
>JAQVYP010000022.1 GCA_029004655.1 Oscillospiraceae bacterium
CTGCGCCGCACGGCGGTATGGTCCCGCACAGGCAGCCTCGGCAATTTGTGCTGACAACATTCCGCTCATAAAGCCACTACCATTCTTACCGATAGCTTTATCCAAAAGGTAAACAAAAGACTTTGTAAGGACCCGAACATCGGCAAACAGCAAGCAAAGCTTTATGCCGATTGTTTGGAGAAAAAATACGGCCGCAGGCCGATGATGTTCACCGCCAACGGGTTTGAAACCTACTTTTGGGATGATAAAAGCTCACCTCAGCGCAAGGTAAGCGGCATTTTCAGCAAGGATGATTTACAGAAGCTGATTAACCGCCGAGAGGAGCGCAAAAATCTTGATAGTATTATTATAGATGATAAAATCACAGACCGATATTATCAAAAGGAAGCTATCCGCGCCGTTTGCGATAACATTAAGCACGGATATCGCCGCAGTTTGCTTGTTATGGCAACCGGTACCGGCAAAACACGAACAGCTTCAAGCCTTACTGATGTATTATCTCGTGGTGGATATATTACTAATGTTCTGTTTCTTGCCGACCGTACCGCTCTTGTAAAACAAGCAAAGGACGATTTTAAGAATTATTTGCCTGATATGTCTCTTTGCAATCTGCTTTCTAATAAAGACGATAAAAATGCGCGAATTGTGTTTTCTACCTACCCAACCATGCTCAACTCTATTGATTCGACCAAAACAGAAAGCGGGCAGATATTATTTACACCTGCACATTTTGATTTGATTATTGTTGATGAAGCACACCGCAGTATTTTTAAAAAGTACCGTGCAATATTTGAATATTTTGATGCGTTGATAGTCGGTTTAACCGCGACGCCCAAAACTGAAGTTGACCGTAATACCTATGATTTTTTTGAAATGGAGCATGGTGTGCCGACCTATGCATATGATTATGAAACCGCCAGAGATATAGACCATGTTTTGGTTCCATATCATAATATAGAAACCACTACAAAGTTTTTAGAAGAGGGCATTACATACGATAATCTTTCAGATGAGGATAAGGCACGTTATGAGGAAGATTTTATTGATGATGACGGTAGTCTGCCCGATTTCATCCCATCACCTAAGCTAAATGAATTTGTTTTCAATAAAAAGACCGTTGATCTTGTCTTACAGGATTTAATGACCAAAGGCATAAAAGTAGCCGGTGGTGACCGGATTGGTAAATCAATAATATTTGCACAAAACAAAAAACACGCACAATATATCGTGGAACGCTTTGACGCATTGTATCCACAGTATAATGGCGGATTTTGCAAACGAATTATTTGTGATGATACCTATGCGCAGACGGTGATTGATGATTTTAAACAGCCTGCTGCGCCTACTCAATATAATATTGAATTAGAAAAAGAACCTCATATCGCTGTATCTGTAGATATGATGGATACCGGAATAGATGTGCCGCATATATTGAATCTTGTGTTTTTTAAGAAGGTTCGCTCTAAGACAAAGTTCTGGCAGATGCTTGGACGTGGTACACGGATTTGCAAAGGTATTGAATGTGTAGATTCTAAAGATGGAGTTTATACCGATAAACGTCGTTTCTATATTTTTGATTACTGCGGAAACTTTGAATTTTTCCGTCAAAATAAGGACGGTGTTAAAGGCAACGAAACTCAGACACTCAGTGAAGCAATTTTTATAAAGCGTATACGGCTAATTCACCATTTTCAGGAGTCCGCCTTTGCAGAAGATACTTATATAAAATGGCGCAATGACTTAATCGATATTGTGTTAAAACAAGTACAGGCACTAAACACAGAGCTTGTTTCGGTGCGACTGCAATTAAAACATATTGAGAAGTTTAAAAATGCTGATTATTTTGTTTGTTTATCTGAGCAGGACAAGCATGAGTTGATTTCCTTTATTGCACCGCTTGTTTATATGGATGAAAACGACGAGTTTGCAAAACGGTTTGATAATTTTATGTATGGACTAATGCTCTCTCAAATTGAGGCATTGTCATCTTTCAAGCGCGCAAAAAAGCAGTTGTGCAATATTGTGGTGGAACTGGAACGGCGAAGCACCATACCTCAAATTAAGCTTAAGCTTCCTCTGATTCATACTATCGGAACTGATGAATTCTGGGATGCGGGTGACTTGATTGCTTTTGAAGATGTCAGAACTGCACTACGCGAACTAATTAAATTTCTCGTTGACGGAAATGCACTCAACCCAATTTATACTGACTTGGCTGATCCGATTATTAATACCAAAGAGGGAGACATTCTTGACCCGGGATACGAATTTCAAGATTATAAGCTAAAGGTAAACCGCTATATTGAGCAGCACAAGGATGATTTGGCAATATGGAAGTTGCGGAATAACTTGCCCCTTACTCCCGCCGATTATCAGGCTTTGGCAAATGTGTTTACCAAAGAGCTTGGCAGTGAAGAAGACTATAAAAAGGAATTCGGTGAAACACCCTTTGGGCTTTTAATACGCAAAATTGCTAAACTTGAATACGATGCTGCCATGCATGTATTTTCAGAGTTTATAAATAATCAGTCTTTAAATCAGCATCAAATTGTATTTGTGAAAAAGGTTATAGATTATGTGGTTCAGAATGGTTATATTGAAAACGTGTCTGAACTAATGAAACCGCCTTTTGATAAGCCTATGAGTTTTATAAAGCTGTTTGACGCAAAGGAACAGGAACGCATAATTACGCTTGTTAACCTGATAAAAAATAATGCAGTAAAAATAGTGGCTTAAGTTTAATCTTATTCATTATGCAATCCGTTTTGCATTATATTTTATATTACTGGCTAAAAAAACAGAGATGACTAAAACAATCAGGAAGATAATTTTAGTTATTGGTTTTAGAGTAAAGCGTTATAATTATAATTTTAAATAGGAGTGAGGACGCCGTGAATAGTTTTGAGAATTATGTATATAAAGCAGAAGTGAATTGGTCTTTACTTACAGAGGGTCTGACTCTCCCTGTTGAAAATCAGGTTATTTTCGCACGCAATATGGGAACTTTTCTGCAACGCGGCGAATCAAAAGAAATCTCTTTATATCTTAATGGAAAAAGATATAAGGCACATATATACAATGTTAATTTTGATTCTAAATTTAATAGAAATAAGGATACTCTTCAAATTCGATATCCCAGAAACGGTAATTTTTCAAAAGCATTACAAATTTGTTTTTCATCAAGTTATATACATATAGAATCGCAAAGAATGTTGCGTCTTCCCGGTGATCGTACCATGATTAAAGTGCCAGAAGAACGCAAAGAATATCTTGCAATATATACTACTGAATATGATGACTCATATGTTTTAGAGACGATTGAAGCAAATGACATCCTCTTACTTAGACAAGCGGTTCAAAATAATTCAGAGCGAATATTTGAATCAAGCTTTAATTATGATGTAGAAGATTTTGATGCAGATATGATTGAGGATAAGAGAATTGTAAAAATAAGAAAACTCAACAGGAAGATTGGGGACAATCTTAAGCTCCTTTATGGTTATCGGTGCCAAATTTGCGGTAGACTTATCGGTGAAGATTACGGAGCTCACGTTGTTGAAGCACACCATATAGATTATTTTGTAAGCAGTTTAAATAATGATGCAAATAATCAACTAATTGTCTGCCCCAATCATCATAGTATTATCCATGAAATAAACCCTGTATTTGATAGGCCAAAACTTATTTACATATATCCAAACGGTATTCAGGAAGGGCTAATGATAAATCAACATTTAAATTTTAATTAGGAGTGATAAATATGGCTATTTGGTTATGTAGGGCAGGTCGTATTGGAGAGTACGAAACAAAATTCATTGAGGACAAGCGTATATATTGCACTTGGAACAACCTACCCGTTTCAATTATAGATTTTACTACCAAGCAGGATTTGCAACAATATTTTGTAGACAATGACGCAGATGTTAAAGTGAAAACAGCCATGAACTGGGCAAGCCAAGTGTGGCCTTTTGGTCACGATATGAAAAAGAATGAATTAGTTATTTTACCAAGCAAAACAAAACCGGTTGTTCATGTCGGAAAAATAATTGGCGATTATGAATTTGATGCAAATGCAGATAATCCTTATTATCATTCAAGAAAAGTTGATTGGTTTGCATTAAATATACCTAAAAGTAATTTTGAACAAGATATTTTATATTCATTGGGGGCATTTATGACTATCTGCCGAATTAAACAGGAAGATAGAATTAATGCGGTTGTAAATTCTTTTAAACGCGGAAATACACCCGTTACAGTAATTTCAGAAGATGAACCAAATATTGAAGTTCGTGATATTGAAGCAGATGCTATTGAAGAAATAGCTAACATGATCATTCGCAAAACCAAAGGTCATGGATTAGCAAAAATAGTTGATGCAATTTTGAAAGCAAAAGGTTTCACTACATATATTAGCCCTGCCGGTCCTGATAAAGGTGTAGACATTTTAGCTTCTGCGGGCACTTTGGGATTTGGCAGCCCTAAGATTTGTGTTCAAGTAAAATCTTCAGATACACCTGTTGACAGAATAACTCTCGATCAACTTGGTGGCGTAATGAAGAATTTCAATGCAGAATATGGGTTGCTTGTATCTTGGAGTGGATTTAAATCCTCTGTAATCAATGAGACTGCAAAGCAATTTTTTGACATTAGATTTTGGTCTCATAAAGAAATAATTGAAGAATTCTTAACTCATTATAATGAAATGGACAATGAGATTAAAGAGTTAATACCCTTGAAAAAAATCTGGGTAATTAACACCATTGATGAATAGTTATCAAAAAGGAGTTTCACCTTGCTAAAAAAGCTTATACGAACATGTTATAAGCACATAATTAGGTGCAAAGCTTGACGAAGTGACGAACATGCTTTCAAAATATTTTGTCATTACTATTAATCTTACAAAAAATACTTTTTATTCCAAAGAATTAGTGTTATAATATATAATTGTGTAGAATAATGGTTTTATTTGTGTGTATTTATGTAATCGGTATAAGCTTAAAATATATAAACGCATCAAGGAGTATAACAATGCTAAAACCAGGCCTTTACGAACAGGTTATTAATAGAATAATCTCACAAGAGCTTGACTCTACGGACAAGCTTATTAAAACGGCGCCTATTGATAATGCTGAAAGTTCGAAGGTTTTAGCAAAGTACATAACTGAAATCATAGAAAAAGGGCTTGAAAATGTCAAGGATAATGGCGGAGATATCGAAAGTCAAGTAACACTAATTAATAAGCTCATTGAGCTAATAAGAATGGAAACAAAAGAAGCTGATTTTGACGTGCTATCTGTTGATGAGCGTGCAGAACAGCTTCTTGCTCTTTTAAATAAAGCTAACACGATATATGCTATTGATGAAAAGGCAGAGATTGTTCGTCCTGAAACCTCACTCGCTATCAGTTCCCTTTTTACCGGTGCTGTGCATGAACCAAGTATGTTTTCGGAGCTCAAAAAAGAAATTTTATCCTGCGATAAAATTGATATGCTTGTGTCATTTATCAAATGGAGTGGCTTACGGTTGATTATAGACGAGCTTATAAACTTTACTCAAAAAGGCGGGCAGCTTCGCATTATTACTACATCCTATACGGGTGCTACCGATGCTAAGGCGATTGAGGAGCTACGGCAGCTCCAAAATACTGAAATCAAAATTTCTTATGACACGAAACGTACTCGTCTACATGCAAAGACCTATGTTTTTTATCGTGCAACAGGCTTTACTACCGCTTATGTCGGCTCATCAAACCTTTCTAATGCGGCTATTTCCAGCGGTTTAGAGTGGAATGTTAAGGTTACTGCAAAGGATTTGCCTGATACGGTGAAAAAGATAGATGCAACCTTTGATAGCTATTGGAATTCAAGTGAATTTGAAAGCTATACCGGTGAGCAAGTGCATCGTTTAGAGAGAGCGTTGAAGGCCGAAAAATACTCCGAAACAAATAATCCTTCACAATACTTGTTTGACATTCGTCCCTACCCTTATCAGCAAGAAATACTGGATAAGCTTGAAGCAGAACGCAAGGTTCGAGGACATTATAAAAATCTTATTGTAGCAGCTACCGGTACTGGAAAGACCGTCATTTCCGCCTTTGATTACAAGCGGTTTTGTAAGGAAAATACTCAAAGTAAAACCCGAATTTTATTTGTTGCGCATCGCGAAGAAATTTTAAAGCAAAGTATGGATTGTTTTAGAGGTGTACTGAAAGATGCAAACTTTGGTGATTTGTTTGTTGGTGGGTATAAGCCTGACGGTATTGATCATTTGTTTATTTCGGTCCAGACATTTAATTCACAGGAATTGCATTTAAAAACCGCGCCTGATTTTTATGACTATATTATAATAGATGAATTTCATCATGCGGCTGCACCTACCTATCAAAAGCTGCTTACATATTACAAACCCAAAATCTTGCTGGGGCTTACCGCAACACCTGAACGTATGGACGGTAAGAGCATACTTGAATATTTCGATAATCGTATTGCGGCAGAAATAAGGCTTCCAGAAGCCATTGACCGCAAGCTACTCTCCCCTTTCCAATACTTTGGTGTTACCGATACCATCGACCTGGGTGACCTAAAGTGGGTACGGGGCGGATATGAAAGGTCCGAACTTACAAAGTTGTATTCCCTCAATTTGATATCGGCAAATAAACGTGCAAATATGATTATACAATCGATACTCAAATATGTAACAGATATTGATGACGTAAAAGGGCTTGGCTTCTGTGTTTCGATCGAACACGCCAAGTTCATGTCAGACTATTTTAACGATCATGGTATTCCATCTATCTATTTGATAGGTCAATCTGCCGATGATGAAAGAAATACAGCTAAATCAAGACTGATCAGCGGAGAAATTCGTTTTATTTTTGTCGTAGATATTTACAATGAAGGTGTCGACATCCCAGAGGTAAACACAGTTTTATTTCTGCGCCCAACCGAATCACTTACAGTGTTTTTGCAACAGCTTGGTCGCGGACTACGACTTACCGAAAATAAAGAATGTTTAACTGTACTTGATTTCATCGGTCAGGCAAATAAAAAATATAACTTTGAAGATAAATTTGCAGCACTTCTTTCAAATACAACCCATAGCGTTCAGCGTGAAATCAAGGACGGATTCATTTCTGTTCCAAAGGGTTGTTATATTCAGTTGGAGCGCAAGGCAAAAGAATATATTTTAAACAATATCCGTTCTTCCTTTGGCGCAAAAGCAGGGCTTGTTTCACGCATTGCCACTTTTGAGGAGGACAGCAGTCTTCCCCTTAATATCGAAAACTTCTGTGAATATTATCACTTTGATATACGTCAGATTTATAATAGAGCTTCCTTTTCAAGATTTTGTGTATTAGCAGGCGTCAGAGATTATTTTGAAGAAGAATCGGAAGAACTTATAACCAAAGCGTTTTCTCGCATTTGCGCTATCGACGCACGCCGCTGGATAGCATTTTTATTGAAAGCATTACCTGATATTGAAAATACAACTCTTACAAAAGAACAAGAAAAAATGCTGCATATGATGCAGTTTACTATATGGCAAAAATCCTTTGAGGAATGTGGATTTTCGGATATTAAAGACGGGTTTATTCAGCTAAAGAACAGCCCCGTTATGTTTGCAGAAATGCTTGAAATCCTGCAATACAATTATAATAAAATTGACTTTATTGATGATAAGGTGGACTTCGGTTTTGAATGTCCGCTTGATTTGCATTGCACCTATACAAGAGACCAAATTCTCGTTGCGCTTGATTTTATGAAGCCCTCTACCGTACGAGAAGGTGTAAAATACTTACCTGATAAAAAGACTGATCTCTTCTTTGTAACGCTTAACAAAGCCGACAAAGACTATTCACCGACTACCATGTATAACGACTATTCCATTAACGAGTGGCTATTCCACTGGCAGAGCCAAAGCACCACTTCGGCAGAATCACCTACCGGTCAAAGATATATAAATCACAGAAAAACAGGCAGTAAAATTTTGCTCTTTGTCCGTGAATTTAAGACGGATATTTCAGGCGCAGCACCATATACGTTCTTAGGCCTTGCCGACTATATAAAACACGAAGGTAGCCGTCCGATGAGTATGACATGGAAGCTGCATGAATCAATCCCAGCGAAGTATTTGAAAAAGACAAATAAGTTGGTGGTGGGGTAAATAACATACTGAAAGGACGGTGTTCGTGTGTTCGACAAGAAAAGATGTGGTAAATTATCTGTTGAACAATTGCATATGATTTCTAAAATATGTACTGTTGATAATATAGAAGAGTCGATTAAGTTGTTTATTGAATATATGCCGTTTCTTTCTACTGTGTCTATAATAAAGACTAACCAAAATGAAGCTGGTATTGATATATATGAGCTTTTTAAGGAAATACCCAATATTAAAAATCATTTATATACCCCATTTTATAATGGAAAAGTAAACTTTATTAATACAAATACAATAGTAAGATACATTTTAACTGGTAACGCACTTTCTGTGAATCAAAGTTGTGTTTCTTTTGATACACAAACCGTAAGTTATCTTAAAAGGTATCTTGATGGTAAGCAAAAGGAACTTCCGGAAAATATAAGCAGTGTGTTAAGAATAATGCAATTAAATAATATTGGGGTAGATTATATACCATATACAGTGGAAAATCTATTATATGAGTCCAAAGAAATTGATGTTGTCTTAGAAACTGTTTTTTCATTTGAAAAGCTATATTATAATAATAAAAAATCAGACAAGTATTGTTTAAAATCTGCAAAAAAAATTCTTTCATTTTATAATAGTAATAAAACACGTATCTTTTACGAATTCAATGATCTATATCAAAAAGTATATGTTACATTGCTAACCATAATTAGTATTAAATTAATGTATCAAAAACAATCTTTAGAATTAAAAATGAAAAGGTTATATGATTTTATGCAAAATGAGTTGCGAATTTTTCTTATACCTGAAATAAATATAGCATATAAGTATTTTAAACTTGGCCAGAATTTTACTTTTTTCGGCAAAGTACAGAAAAACAAAAAAGATATTTTAAAATGTATAAAAAATATGTCTTGGGATTTGTTTCATTTAAGATTTTTAGAAATGGAATGCAAGTATATCAACAGTAAAAAAGTTGATATGTTTATCCCATTTATGTTTACTTATGACAAGCGTTTATTGGAAATAAAAAAATTCTATGAGTTAAATGCACTTGCAGTTTCAGTTGAAACGAATGAAAGATTTTCGTTTTACACAATTAATCTTATGAGTGATCAAGATAAACATCAGTTTTTCACTTCAAATGCGATTAATGAAAGGAGAAACGGATTAAAATCGGTTAATATCGAAGCAATCATTTTAAAATATGAAAAATTAGTTGCCTCGTTGATATAGATCATAGTATTAAGGAAGCGATATCATATGACTCATGTAGCAGCTGCACTTATTCGTAATGAAGGTAAAATTCTAATCTGTCAGCGTGGCGCAGGTGGCAGCACTGCTTTTCTTTGGGAGTTTCCCGGCGGTAAGCTGGAACCGAGCGAAACGCTTGAAGAGTGCCTTGTCCGCGAATGCAAAGAGGAACTTGAAATTGAAATAAAAGTAGGCAAAGTCTTCGCCGAGAAAGAATATGAATACCCAGACAGAAGAATTGCTTTTACCTTTTTTGAAGCGGAGCTCACCGGTGGCGAAATTAAAGCAAATGTACATAAAGATGTAGAATGGATAACTGCAGCGGAGTTAATGGACTATGAGTTTTGCCCTGCGGATGTGGAGATTATCGAAAAATTGAATTATTAATTTTTCTTTAACGTATTATAGCAATACTGGGAAGTTTAACCGCTCCATTTGTATGTTGAGTATATATAAAAAAGACACAGTAAATTATCTGCTAAACATTCAAAGCTGGGCATCCGGTTACGCTGAGGTGATGAAGCGGAAGTTGAAATGAAGGTAACTAAAAATAAGGCTGTTAAATAATTTAACTAAAATGAAGTTAAGTCCATGTCATAATATATTTTTGATTCATGCTTTGTCATATTTTTTAAAGAAAGCGGAGCGTGAATGCTATTAATGTATATGAAGCTTGTAATCGTATATAGAGAAGTAAATTAAAAAAAGTCGAATTCATTTTCAAAATTTTGAAAAAATGAGCTTGCAAAATAAATCTTCTCAATAATGATATTGAGGCGCACAAACAACTAATAAAATCCCTATTGCAGCTTTTACTGACGGGAATTGAGAGAGTGAAGTATCATGGAAGAAAAAGTGTTTTTGTATCTCAAAGAACATCCGGCATCTTCTCATCACAAAATAGCCCAAGCATTAAATATGCCTGAAAATAATGTTATGTGCATTATTAACTCTCTTCAAAAAAAGAGAATGGTCAATATGGATGTGCTCCCTCTTGGCAATTCTATAGAACCGGATAACAGCTGTTATTATACGGCGGTCGGTAATTATTCAAACGCATTTAGAGACATTAAAACGGCATATGGATTAGTTGAATATCTTTCGGATTCAGCCGCAAGATTGGAAAATAGTCGGTATATTCATCATTACACAACTTTAGAAACTGCAATCAAAATAATTGATAAAAAGAAATGGCATCTCGCCAACCCAAAAGATATGAACGACCAGCTGGAATATCAAAATGGTGACAAGTTGAAATGGGAGACCATCTTTTTAAGTGCTTTTATGACAGAGAATAAAGAAAGCATAGGTATGTGGAGTATGTATGCTCAACCGTGGGAAAAAGGTGTAAAGATTTCTATTCCATCAAGGATAGCCCGTTCTTGGATTTCTGATATTAAAGAAGTGGAAGAGGTGTCAATGCAGGATTATTCTTGTACCGGCAGAAGATATAACCTCGCAGAGGGCGAAATTAAGCTTTCATCTGTTGCTTATACAAATACAGATAGTTTGTCAAAAAAAGAACCAGATGAAACTTTGACTTGGAGCAACCAAACAAACACAAGACTACATAATATTGCTCATAACATAGAGTTATCCGGTTATGTCAAAGATCAAGCGTGGTCATATGAAAAAGAAATCAGAATTTTTGCGGAATTCAACAACTGGAATAATTTTAAACGCATCGCCATTGATGTGCCTGAAAAAGTGATTGATTCAATGGTTATTACTGCAAGCCCATTGTTTGAGGGAAAGTTGATGGACGAATTGCGAAAGGAAATTCAACGCCAAGTAAAAACAGATAAAAGCCTTTTTGAGGGGAAGTTAAATATAATGACTATTTGCTCCGCTTGTGAACTTAAGAAAGCAAAGTCAAACACATGACTAATAATCATCCCCCGGGCGATGGCACAGAATAGGCGCTGTTAAGGACAGAACACAAATATCTAATCCAAAAACGGAATAGTGGAAAAACGCGATTCGTATTTCGGCAAGTTTATAGTGAAACAAAACGGTAATTCTTTCAAAGGCGTGACCAAAGAGAAGTGAGCAGGAGCATGGGCAGGCGGGGTAGATAATGCTCGCCATGCCCCCTTCATCGCTTATTTACTTGACAAATGGTAGGAGATGTAAAAATGATTGGTAAAGATATAGAACGAAAACTTACTGTATTTATCAGCTCGAAAATCGACGATAGGTATAGGATTATACGCCATGCGCTAAAAACTTTATTAATGGAAACCGGTCTTGTTGCCTCTGTATACGCATTTGAGCAAGAAGCCAGCAGCCAAAATACTCAAGGTGCCTATCTAAGTGAAGTTTCTCAATCAGACCTTTGTATCTTTCTAATTGATAATGCCGATGGTGTGTCAGATGCAGTCTATAAGGAACATAAACAGGCAATAAACACTGGAATACATCGGCTGTACTTTTTCTGCGACGAACGAATTAAAGATGATATCCCATTGCATAGTGAACTCCGACAATCCGGCGAAACCATTTATCGAACAATCCATGAATTCGCTGAAATTCCAAAGGTGGCTTACGAACGTGCCATACAAGATTTATTAGATTGGTATCGCAAAAGAACGGATAACTTGGATTCCGGCACAGACATCACATCAGATATTCAGCCTACAGCGGAAGCGCATATTTTTCAAGCAGGTTCAATAATAACGTTAGATAAAAATGTATTTGCACGGTACTCTTCAAACAATATCTTAGTGAGGGTGTTGAATCCTTACGGTGAGAAGCTATTTCCGCATGAAAATGATTCGTCTACTTCATGCGACAATCTATGCGCTGACTTCTTACGTATGGTAATAGGTCGTAAGACTTTTAGTATTGATATTTTTACACAGCTCAAGGATGCGGTATTATCTGAGCCTGCGGAAATTAATGATATTGCGGATGTGCTCCAAATAAGATTTCATGCAATCGCCGAATTTTTCTCCGGAAATCTCGATACCTGCCTAACCAAGATATGCGAAGCATATCAACTTATAAAAGGAAACGAAAGTATCCCAGAATGGCTGGTTAATGATATTGCGATTGATATGCGAAATATCAGCACTATGTTAGATCAAACAAAAAATCAAATGCAGTTTAATTCAGAGGGACAAGAGATTTTAAATCAAAGCGCAGAAACGGTGTATTACCCTCTGCTGGATAGGTTCGCAGTAAACCAAAAATCAGAATTACTTAAAGAACATTTTGAAATGCTTACGCAATCCCCTTATACCAACCGCATGGGGTTTATGAATGGCGCTTTCGATGATATTGCTTCATGTTTTAATATTTCAGTTCGATTTGGTTCGCTAACTAATATTCGGATAACATGTATTAGGTACGCCGAGGTTCTATTCACAAAGTATGTTGATTGTAAAGATGTAAGGCTTTTTTGTGAACTGACAAGGATGTACATTTTTGAGCAAGACGAGAAATCATTAGGTAAAGTCGTCAACGCGTATCGCAATAGTGTGGATGCCGTAACAGTAGATGATATCGAAGTTATTATTGAAAGTATCGAGACTGTACCGTTTAAGCACAAACGTTTTGATTCAGTCTGCTTGCTTCTTGAATATTTCGGATATTACATGAGTGATGAACAATATAAAAGGCAAGAGGATATTTTCTTTGCTCAATCCAATGCGTGGTGTGAGGATGCCGACTCGAGAATTGTTTCTACAGGATATTTTATCCTTCGAACCGCACTTTCAATTATAGGACGTTCCGACAATATGCGTTTACTGGAATTGGCTTTAACTTTCTTTAGTAAAAGCATCTGGAAATTCTGTGATGAGGCCTTAAAGATTCTTAAACACATTAATTATGCAAAATGCACGGAGGAAATTCAAACAAGGGTCATGGAACAGCTGGTTACCCTTTTGGCAATGGAAAACTTGGCAAGCAATACCCGGCTTAATAATGCAATAATTGCATACCGAAAGATTGCAACTATAGATATAGCTGCTTTGGATAGTGCGGTAAAAGAAAAAAATCCCGCTTTTTACACTGGCGTATATGATCTTGAAATCGGATTGGATAACAACCCCCAGATTCATTTAGACGTATATTTAAAAGAAGCGAGGCAAATAAGTGCGCCAAATGAATCCGGTGTATATTATTCAGGATATTCATATAATCCCTGTGAAATTATCAGGAATATCCTGAAAGAAGAGAGCATCAGGGTTGAAGCTGATAAAATTAGTGAAATGGTTACCCTGATTCAGGACACAATACTTAATGAAAACAATCAGAGTGATGCAAAGGAAGGTGCCCTTTTACTCGCAATTTACCTTAGGAATACATATCCTGCTCACGGAGCATGGGAACAATTCTCCGAACTGATAACGGCGCACGAAGCAGAAATCACAAATGCGCGATTTAATTCTTTTTTTGGAGGGAGCAGTCCAAATGTAGTACGGTGCTGCTATCTTTTGCTCAAGATAAGCTTAGGTTGCACATCGTTTGAAGAAGTAGCTATAGGTTTTGCCACGATGTCCAGTTATTCAGAGCGTGATTTTATAAGTGCGCTAAGTTATCTTGGCAATTATTTGTCTGATGCAGATATTGATATGGTTGATAACGGCATATTAGGTATAATCCTAAACTTTGTATTGTCGGTTAGCGAGGATAAACATTCAGATACCTTGTATTATGCTATTGTTGCACTTATAGAACTTCTTCACGCGAAAAGCTATGCCGCCGCCGCTCTGATACGATTATCTTATTTAATGGTAAATGCGGATAGCAATACGAAGGTATTAATATTGCGGGAGATTTCAAAAATGGAATATATCAAGACTGATATAGGACAACATATTTTGCAAAATGGGCGTACAAATAATCACTACTTCGTAAAAAAACTCGCCAACGAAATTACCGAGTCGATACAAATACCATGAAATTGTTTATATAATTTAAATTTCGTTTAATGTTTATGATGAGTCAATTAAGCGAAATTTACATTTTCCATATAACAAAAAGTCCGCTCAAATTTATTTGAAACGGACTCTGGTGCTATTTACACAACTTCATAAGAAGTTCATCAACTGCATCTTGTATATATGTTTTATACCCTAATTACCTCTCCACCGAAATAAATATCTTTTAGCGTCTGTTTTCCAACAAAGTAGGTAGTGAAAAGAGGATTAGTTCCTTCAAACAGAATCACAGGCAATCTATCCAGTTGATTTTCATCAAAAACGAGCTCGTTTTCCTTTTTCCTTGGGATATTTGCCTCTTGCTTCGCCTCCACCAAAACAAACACCATCTATTGATAAAAGGAATTTTGTCAGCAGGTGGTTTTTTGTTTGCTCGAAAGTGCCTTATTTACGCTGCTTTCGGACTTTGTGCTTTCTGCATTGTAGCAATAGTTGGTGTTGTAGAATAGCCGTTATCGGAGGATACTTGACACGAACCTGTGGCTGCCAATTGCTAATTTTTAACGATTAGACCTCAGGGGGTGTGCATCTTTTAACTATTTGTCCTGTAATCGTTAAAAGATAATATTACGGCAAAAAAAACAGCCCGCCGATTGGTGAGCCGTTCGAAAGGTGTCTATTTCTTTTTGTGGTCAACGACCGAACTTACTTCAACACCGAGGACATTTGAAATAGCGGCTGCTCTGCGGTCTAATAAGTCACCAAGTGCATCTCTATTTTCTTCGCTAAGTTTGCCATTGTGAACATTTACGAAATCTTTCACAGCCTTATCAGCATCGTATAAGTCACTATTGTCGGTGTAAATGGCAGGTTGCTTTTTCATAAGATTTCTCCTTCTAAGTATTTTATTATTCGCTAAGTTCCTGAACATCATCACCGTCAGTGTAAAACAGTCTGTGCGCTGGATGCCGATGGACAAATGGGATGCCTGCGCGTTTCCTGTGGATGAAAAGTCGCTTGAAGGGCGTGTCTGTTATGGTGGTCTTGACCTCTCGTCTTCTACCGATATAACCGCCTTTGTGCTGGTGTTCCCGCCACAAGATGAGGATGATAAATACTGCGTTCTGCCGTACTTCTGGATACCGGAGGACAACATCGATTTGCGTGTTCGGCGCGATCATGTGAATTACGATGTGTGGAAAAAACAGGGCTTTATTCAAACCACCGAGGGCAATGTGGTGCATTACGGATTTATAGAAGCCTTTATCGAAGAACTTGGAACTAAGTACAACATCCGTGAAATCGCCTTTGACCGCTGGGGAGCTGTTCAGATGGTACAAAACCTCGAAGGCATGGGTTTCACGGTCATTCCTTTTGGTCAGGGTTTTAAGGATATGTCTCCTCCGACCAAAGAGCTGATGAAGCTTACGCTGGAGGAGAAAATTGCCCACGGCGGCCACCCGGTATTGCGCTGGATGCTGGATAACATCTTCATCCGCACAGACCCTGCCGGAAACATCAAAGCAGATAAAGAGAAATCCACCGAGAAAATTGACGGTGCAGTCGCCACCATCATGGCGCTTGACCGTGCAATCCGGTGCGGAAACGATACGGGCGAAAGCGTGTACAACACACGCGGACTGCTCGTTTTTTGATTGGAGGTAACTGCCTATGAACATCTTTAAGGGAATATTCAAAGCCCGTGACAAGCCTAAAAATCTTGGTGGCAGCACCAGCTTCTTATGGGGCGGTTCGTCCTCCGGCAAGGTTGTCAATGAGAAAACGGCCATGCAGATGACTGCGGTTTACTCCTGTGTCCGCATATTATCCGAAGCAATTGCGGGGCTGCCACTTTTCGTCTACAAATACGGCGAAGACGGAGGTAAGGACAAATATCTCGACCACCCGCTGTGGCGTGTGCTCCACGACGAGCCGAACCCGGAGATGACGTCGTTTGTTTTCCGGGAGACCATGATGAATCATCTTTTGCTGACGGGTAACGCCTATGCACAGATTATCCGCAATGCCCGTGGTGACGTGGTGGCTTTGTATCCTCTCATGCCCGACCGCATGATGGTTGACCGGGATTCGCAGGGGCGGCTATATTACCGCTACCGAAAAAGCAGTGATGACGCGCCGGAAGTCAGCAAGAATAAACCACATGATATTATCCTCGCACCGAGTGATGTGTTGCATATTCTCGGTTTGGGCTTTGACGGGCTGGTCGGCTATTCGCCCATTGCAATGGCCAAAAATGCTGTGGGGCTTGCCATCGCCGCAGAGGAATATGGTGCGAAATTCTTCGCCAACGGTGCCGCCCCAGGCGGTGTTCTCGAACACCCCGGCACATTGAAAGACCCGGAGCGCATCAGAGAAAGCTGGCAATCCACCTTCGGCGGCAGTAACAACAGCAATAAAATCGCCGTGCTTGAGGAAGGCCTCAAGTACACACCCATAGCTATATCGCCGGAACAAGCGCAGTTTTTGGAAACACGCAAGTTCCAAATAAACG
>JAQVYP010000023.1 GCA_029004655.1 Oscillospiraceae bacterium
GCCCCACCTAAAAGTGCCATTCTGGTGCGGTCAAATTTTGACAAAATCGAGATGTCTCCACGTTGAACAAAATTACCGCTCATAACAGCAATAATGCATTCGGCACCATGCTCTTTTGCGCATTTTATAAGATATTCATGACCGCTATGAAATGGATTATATTCCGCTATAATCACGGCAGTTCTCAAACTATCACTTTCTTTCCTAAAAGCCTTGAAAAAACTTGAAAAATAATGTATCATAAAACATTGTGGTAGTTGAATACTACTATAAATACATAATACAATATTTCACTTAGGTAATCAATATTATTATAAGTGAGCTTGTTTTATTTGTAACACTAATTCCAATTAAAAAGACCGCAAAGATTGGATGATTTTTAGTTGGAATTAGTATTAATCCTGTCAGTGCTTGATGGGTGGAAATTCGGCAAATCACATTCCGTGCATATGGTTTGTATCAAAATATTTTTCTGCTCGGGGAAAAAGGAGTATAAAATGAAAATTTTGGTTGTTAACGCGGGCAGTTCTTCACTGAAATATCAATTAATTGATATGACTGATGAAAAGCTCCTTGCAAAAGGTCTTTGTGAGAGAATCGGAATAGACGGCATTATTTCACACAAGGCTGCTGATGGCAGAGAATATAATGCAAAAATCCCAATGCCTACACACAGCGAAGCCTTTGATGCGCTGGTTTTTGCACTTAACAAAAGCGATGCAAAGGTTATTGATTCTATGGACGAAATCGGTGCGGTTGGCCATCGCGTTGTTCAAGGCGGAGCAATCTTCTCAAAATCAACTCTTGTTAATGATAAGGTAATTGACGATATTGAGAGTTTAAATGAGTTGGCACCTCTTCATAATCCTGCACACGTTTTGGGTATTCGTGCATGTATTAAGGCTTTGGGAGTTGACGTGCCGGAAGTTGCTGTTTTTGATACATCTTTCCACCAGACAATGCCTCCAAAAGCGTTTATGTATGCTTTACCATATGAATATTATGAAAAATATAAGGTTCGCCGCTACGGCTTCCACGGAACATCTCACAGATATGTAAGTGACCGTTGTGCTGCAATTATGGGCTGCCCCAAAAAAGATATCAGAATGATTACATGCCATCTTGGAAACGGATGCTCAATTTCAGCTATTAAAGACGGTGTATGTATTGATACAAGCATGGGATTTACTCCACTTGATGGTTTCATGATGGGAACTCGCACAGGAACTGTTGACCCATCTGCTATTACTTTCATTGCTGAAAAGGAAAACCTTTCACCAAAGGAAATGTCTGACCTATGTAATAAAAAGTCCGGCGTTTTGGGAATATCCGGTGTTTCAAGCGACAATCGTGATATTGAAAAGGCAGCTAAAGAGGGAAATGTGCGCGCTCAACTTGCTACAGATATGCAGCGTTATCAGGTTGTTAAATTTATTGGATCATATATTGCCGCTATGGGAGGCGCTGATGCAATTGTATTTACCGGCGGCATCGGCGAAAATGACGCTAGTCTTCGTGAATATGTGATGGACAAGTTGTCATTCTTGGGTATTAAATGCAATCAAGAAAACAACAAAATCAGAGGCAAAGAGATTAAAATTTCTACAGACGACTCAAAGGTTAGTGTATATATAATTCCTACTAACGAAGAACTTGTTATTGCAAGAGATACACTTGAAATTGTAAACAATCTTAAAGGCTAATTAGGAGGACAATCTATGCTATCGATTAAAAACGAAATTTTGCAAGGCAGTTATGATGATTGCTTTAAAACACTTTATTCCAGCGTTGCAAGTGCACAAAAAAGATATGCAGATTCTGTAGATGAGTTTGAAAAGCTTTTTGGAACCAAGCAATTTGTCAGCCTTTTTTCTGCCCCGGGAAGAACAGAAGTTGGCGGAAATCATACCGACCATCAACACGGATGCGTGTTGGCCGGGAGTGTAAATCTTGATGTTATTGCTGTTGTTTCGCCGAATGCCGATGGAATAGTTAGAATTAAATCTCAAGGCTACGATATGGATACAGTCAGCCTTAACGAGCTTGATGTTGTCATTGATGAATATGGTCATGCAGTATCACTAATCAGAGGAATGCTCGCACAGATGAAAGCAAATGGTTATAAAATTGGCGGATTTGATGCTTACACAACTTCAAATGTACTCAAAGGATCGGGCCTTTCTTCATCGGCAGCGTTTGAAGTACTTATTGGTGCTATTATCAGTAATTTATTTAACGACGGTAAAGCTAGCGCCGTTGAAATTGCAAAAATGGCACAAAAGGCAGAAAATATTTATTTCGGAAAACCTTGCGGATTAATGGATCAAATGGCAAGCTCTGTAGGTGGATTTACTGCAATTGATTTTAAAAATCCTAAAGAGCCTATCATAGAAAAAGTTAATTTCGATTTGGCGGCACACGGGTATAGCCTTTGCATAATAAACACAGGCGGAAATCATGCCAACTTAACTGATGACTATGCAGCAATTACAAGTGAAATCAGAACTGTAGCAAACTTTTTTGAATGCGAAGTATTGCGTGATGTATCAGAGAATGAATTTTTTGAAAATATAAAAGAGTTACGTGAAAAATGTGGCGACCGTGCAGTTTTGCGCGCTTTGCATTTCTTTGCTGATAATAAGCGAGCAATTGATGAGAAAAATGCTCTAAAGGATAACGATTTCCTGCAGTTTTTGTCATTAGTAAACGAGTCGGGCAATTCGAGCTATAAATATTTACAGAATGTATTTTCGGTTTCTGCTCCGTCGGAACAGGGCGTAGCGTTAGCATTGGCTATTTCTGAAAAGGTTTTAACCGGAAGAGGCGCACACAGGGTTCATGGCGGTGGCTTTGCAGGTACTATTCAGTGCTTCGTTCCAAACGATATTTTGGATGAATATTTGTCTGCGATGAAAGCCATTTTCGGTGATGCATCATGTTATGTATTGAATATCCGTCCGGTCGGTGGAACTGCTATTACAAAAAATAAATAACAATATCAATAATTTAATGCCGATTTTCAGCGGCTGACAGGAGATGTTTATATGGCGGAACTGCGCTATCATCCGTTTATCAAAGATTGGGTTATGATTGCATCCAACAGGCAGGGAAGACCCCAAATGCCGGAGAACTGGTGTCCGTTTTGTCCGGGTTCAGGCAAAGTTCCTGATGATTTTCAGGTGTTTGCTTATGATAATGATTTCCCGGCACTTTCTCAAAACCCATCGGCTCCCGATGATGTAGCGACGGACCTTTTTAAAACCGCAGACTCTTATGGTAAATGCGAGGTTATTTTATATTCACCAAATCATACTGTTACATTACCTGAACTTACAAATGAGCATGTTGCAAAGCTTGTTGACCTTTGGGCAGAAAGATTTGAAGCGCTGTCTGCTGATGAGAAAATCAAGTATATTTTTATATTTGAAAACAGAGGTGAAATGGTTGGAGTAACTATGCCTCATCCTCACGGTCAGATATACGGCTATTCTTTTATTCCCAAAAAGATTGAGCTTGAGTGTGAAGCTGCAAAAGAGCATTACGAGAGCACACATCACTGTCTGTTTTGTGATTTTACAGAAGAAGAAAAGCGTGTGGGAGATCGCATAATTTTCCAAAACGAATATTTTACCGTTCTTTTACCGTTCTTCTGTGAGTATCCATACGGCGTCTATATTATGGCTAACCGCCATGTTGGCAATATTACCGAGTTTACAGAAGAAGAACGATTCTCTTTGGCAAAGACACTTCGCGAGACTGTAGGAATGCTTGACAGCCTGTTCGGGTTTAAATTCCCATATATGATGTGTATGCACAATGCACCGGTAAATGGCGCAGATACATCGGATTATTATCATTTCCATATTGAGTTCTTCCCACCGATGAGAAGTTCAGACAAGCAAAAATTTAATGCGTCAAGCGAGACCGGTGCATGGGCTTACTGCAACCCGACGGCACCAGAAGAAAAAGCTGTTGAATTAAGAGAAGCTTATAATAGATTCATTCAAAAATAATCAATCATGATATCCGAAAAAATTCAAAGCTTTTCGGGTATCATTTTTAATTTGACGGATATATATTCTTTTTGTGTTGCTTTTATGTTGAAAAAACGCGGGAAATAATATATAATGAGTTATATATTATTTGAAATTTTCAAATTATATATTTATTATTAATAACTTAAAGGTGTGAGTTTTTATGGATTTAGTTGCCTTAAACAGTGTTGTGAAAACAGTATTTGATTTTTCAACTTATGGAATGATAAGTGTGATTGCACTACTTGTTCTTTTGGTTGCTTTAATTGTTATTTATGGAACTGTCTTATTAAATAATAATAAGCCAAAAATAGCAAAATCTGAAAATGCGGCTTTTGTTGCAGCTCCTGCTAAAAGTATTCAGGATGAAGACGAAATTATTGCTGTTATTGCGGCAGCAGTCGCAGCTATGTATGACGGAACAGGTAAATCAGCAGTTATTCGTTCCGTAAGACCATCCATAAAACCAAACAGATCGGTTTGGTCAGCTGCAGGTATTTATGAAAATACCAGAGCATTTTAAAAGACTTTAAACAATAAACCAAAAGAATCACGATATTGTAAAAACACAATATCGTGATTCTTTTTATTGAATAATCAAACTACTCTAAAAGTTCTGTTCTTCACCATTAAAGTTTTTATTATAATAAGGGTCACCTTTTTCAAAAAACTCGTTCCATTTGGCCTTGAATTTTTCAGCTTCTTCTTCAAATCTGCGGTTCTTTTTCGGTGAGTTATCATAACCACTGCTTGTTGAATCATAATGGTACATTTCACAATATGGATTAATAATGTTATGCAGGTTGTTCTCAATTAATCTTAAACACAAATCAATGTCAGCAAATGAAATCTTATAACTAGTATCAAATCCATTTATTTGATTAAACAAGCTCTTTTTAATCATCATACAAGTATCTGTTACTGCCGATACATTATGCGCATAGTATAATTTGCCCATATAGCCAAAATTTTCTTTGGCTACTTTATAATGTGAACACTTGGCAATTCCATAATCACCGATACCTAATATAATACCTGCGTGCTGAATTGTGTTATTAGAAAAATATAGTTTAGCGCCAACAGCGCCAACATCAGTGCGCTGAGAATACATAAGCAGTTCTTCAATCCACTGAGGTTCTATAACTTCTGTATCGTTGTGTAAAAACAATAGTTGTTCACCATTTGCATGTTCTATACCGTAGTTATTGATTGATGAATAGTTAAATTCACCTGTGTAGGTGATAACTTTGATTTTGTTGTTGCTCTTTAGTGATTCATAATATTGAAAAATATCCTTTGAATTACTGCCGGTTTCAACAACAATTATTTCATAGTTAGTATAAGTGCTCTTGTATAAGATACTGTTAATGCATTTTCTAAGCATATCATAAGAATTCATGTTAGAAATAATAATTGATACTAATGGATTACCGATAATTTCATACTTAATTCTGTAAATAGCAGGAAACGCTATAGAACTTTCGACTTTTGCTGATAAACCACACCTGTTGAGGTGAGCCGCAACTGCTTTCTTACCAGCCTCAATGGCATAAACTTTTGAATTGATGTCTGATGCCACTGAGCCGGGATGTGAGCGCCAATAATAAAGTATTTTCGGTATATGAGTTATTATATTTGCTTGTTCTGTCAGCCTTAATATCATATCAAAATCTTGGCTTCCGTCAAATTCAGGATTGAACATACCGGCTTTATCCAAAAGTGTCCGTTTAAACATTGAAAAATGACAAATATAATTGTTGGCACGAAGATTATCCAATGCAAAATCCGGTTTAAAGTGAAGTGAAACAAAATTCTTTAATTTGCCTTCGAATGTCATTTCGTCTGTATAAACGAAATCTGAGCCTTGCTCATTAACAGCTTTAACCATCTCGAATAAAGCCGATATATGCAGAACATCATCATGATCGAAAAGGGCAATATAATCACCGGTGGACATTTCGATACATGCGTTGGTGTTTTCTGAAATACCCAAATTCTTTTCAAGCTTTTTATATACAACTCGGCTGTCTTTTTTTGCATAACTTTTGCAAATTTCACTGACTTCGGAATATGCAGCATTGCTTCCGTCTGCAAGGCACAGTTCCCAATTAGAATAGGTTTGCGATACAACCGAGTCTATCATTTCAGTTAAAAAATTCTTTGGTGTGTTATATAAAGGAACTAAAACGCTAACTTTTGGACTAACTTCAAATTTAAATTCACGCTGAAAGTTCAGCTCTTTTTTTGATGGCTTAGAGACACTTAATTTGCCTTTTCCCCTTGATTTAATTGCAATAACCAGACCCTTTGGCCCCAAATTCTTCAGAATAACAAGCGCCCTATACACATTTTTTGTTATAGGGTTGTGGGATAGAAAAAACTTGGACTTTCTTATAACAAATCTAGCGGGTTTTGTAATACGCCACGATAAAGAATTCTGTATCATATTTAAATCACTTATAACAATTTGATGCTTTTCTTCCAGTTCTGCTTTAGCTTTTTTGAGTTCAAGATAGTCCTCTTGCATAGCAATAAGCTGTGTTTTTTTAGTTTCAAGTTCTTGCCTTATCATTTCGCTTTCAATTGAAGACACGATATCTTCTGATTGATTGCTAATATTAGTTTTTTCTTGAACATTTTGTTGTTCCATATTGGAAATCCCCTTAATATTACAAATAAAAATATTTTTATTATTATCAGCTAACAAAAAGTTAGTATAGCACAATTATCTAATGTTTGCAACGCTATACGCCACTGTTATTCGATAGTAAAAAGCATCCCTGAAACATTTTTGGTGTTTAGGGATGCTGCTGATCTAATCAATTATTTTCTTAATTACCTTAAGACGAGAGAATTCTTCACGCTCTTTTTCTTCGAGAGCAGAGGTGATTTGTTTGCACTGGTTATCAAACCTGGGAATAATTATATTTTTTAGCGCATTTGCTCTTTTTTGCGTTTTTCGAATGCCTTCTGCCAATCTATAGACACTGTTTTCAATTTCTGCTAATCTGGCAGTAAACTTTTTCACATTATCAAACATAACATATGCTTCGTCTAGTTGAACCGTTGTTCGATGAAAACCATAATAATTTTTTACCGGTTGAATGTCTAAAGCAACTGTAGGAATTTCAACACCCATAACACTTCGGCTTGAAAGTGAAAGTCCATTTTCAATGGGAATTGAATTTGCAATCTCTTCAACGATTCCGAGTTGTATATTAGCACTTTGAAGTGCTTGATAAGCTTTATAATAGCTTGAATCAATCAGTTCCTGAATTTTGGAGGCACTGTCTATCATGGACATTGTTTCACGAACCAGTATATTACGCTTTCTATCAAGCAAATCAAAGCCTACTTTAGCAAGAGCTAAAGATTTTTTGAGCTTTAATAGATTGCCTTTGGTTGGAGAAATTTGATCCGGCATGAAGAGGCCTCCTTTATAACAATTTTATTAAATAAATAACGATAAATTGCAGGGGATAAATAATATAAAATAACCATTTGATTTTTGAACCCTTTTTAATCCCCAACTGTCCGTTGTATAAGTATATAAATAGCACAGGAACAAACATTCCCAGTTTTGGAATGAATGTGTAAATGTTGAAATTATCTAAGCTGGTACTATTTATAATTTTCATTATTACAAGACCTACATAAACAAGTAAACTTATATTGCGGTTATTGATGAAAATACCAAAACACAGAACAAATAAAACTGCATAAATGCGCCAATCGGCAAAGGTGCTAGCATAAATGCACACAAATATTGCAAGCGCTTTTAATAATGGGTTTTTAAGTTTATACCATGCCCAAACAGCTAGAAGTCCGCAAAACAATGTAAAAATCATGCTGGTTGGTGGGTGCAGAAGTCTACTCCTGTGTGAAAAAAGTGAAAAGGGTATATGTGAGATCAACGCAAAAACAAACAACCTTAGCGCATATTTTTTTATGCTGTGAGTATGAAAATAACCCTGAGCAATAAAATAACACATTATAGGTGCACAAGATCGGCCGATAAAATGCATTACAGCCGCAAGTGGAGTGCCGCTTTCAACAAAAGCCAATGCAATGTGATCAATTAGCATTGCAATAATAGCAATGCTTTTCAAGCTTGTTGCTGTGAGACCACTAAATTGTATTTTGTCTTTTGTCATCTCAACACCTATTCAGATAAAGAGTTTTTGTCTTTGACCGCTTTATCATAATATTTTGAAAGAAGCTCATCGCTTACACGATCAAGTTCGGTTCTAGGCAGAGTGGTAAGAATTTTCCAACCAAGATCAAGAGTCTGCTCGATTGTTCGATTCTCGGTTGGTCGTTGAGACAAGAATTGATTTTCAAATTTTTTGCCAAAATCTATATACATTTTATCGATTCCTGACAGTTCGTCCTCACCGATTACCGATGCCAGTGAGCGCGCATCCTGAACCTTAGCATAGGCGGCAAACAGTTGGTTTGCAAGGTCAGCATGGTCTTCACGGGTATATCCTTCACCGATACCATCTTTCATCAAACGTGAAAGGCTAGGCAGAACGCTTACAGGAGGATAAATCCCCAATCCATCCAGATTACGGTCGAGAACAATTTGTCCCTCAGTAATATATCCGGTCAAATCAGGTACTGGGTGAGTAATATCATCATTAGGCATTGTCAAAATCGGAATTTGCGTTACTGAACCGGGCTTTCCTTTGATCATACCAGCTCTTTCATATAGTGAGGCAAGGTCTGAATATAAGTAACCTGGGTAGCCTTTTCTTCCCGGAATTTCACCTTTTGAGGAACTGAATTCACGCAGAGCCTCGCTGTAAGATGACATATCTGTCATAACAACAAGAATATGCATTCCTTTTTCAAAGGCAAGATATTCAGCTGCGGTTAATGCACTACGTGGAGTGATTGTACGTTCAATTATAGGGTCGCTTGAAAGGTTTAAGAACATTACAACTCTTTCCAAAACACCTGACGCTTCGAATGAACGTCTGAAATAATCAGCAACGTCATTTTTAACACCCATAGCAGCAAAAACAACGGCAAAGTTTGAACCTTGCTCATCGGCAATTTTAGCCTGACGAACAATTTGAACTGCGAGCTCGTTATGTTTCATGCCATATCCCGAAAAAATAGGTAACTTTTGTCCACGAATAAGTGTTGACAAAGCGTCTATTGCAGAGATTCCAGTGCAAATATAGTCTCTTGGATACACACGAGAAACAGGGTTTATAGCAGAACCGTTTATGTCTCTGGAACATTCACAGAATATTTCACCCAAACCATCTTTAGGACGGCCAACACCGTCGAAAACACGACCAAGCATTTCTGTAGATAGCTTTAGCTCCATAGGATGGCCTTCTAATATGGTGTGAGTGTTCTCTAATGAAACACCACGGCTGCCTTCAAAAACCTGAACTACAACACGTTCACCGTCAATCTGAACAATACGGCCGGTTCTTTGCGTTCCGTCGCTCATTTTTATTTTAACAACTTCTTCATATCCGGCATCTTTAATGCCATTTAAAACAATAAGAGAGCCTGAAACTTCATCCAGTCCGATATGCTCAATAATCATAGATATCAATCCTTTTGTGAGAGTAAAGCCACAAGGCTATTTTGTGCAAGCTTCGTTAACTACGCGGTCAATTTCAGCCATATAGTCATCAAACATATCCAAACGGTTGTTTGGAATATCATATTTCATTTTAATTAATTTTTCATACAATCCTGAGTTTGTAATTAAACTGATTGGTTTGCCGATTGCAGTGAGTTTCTTTGCAGAATCGAGCAAATGAAGAATTGTTTTCATCATAAGATACTGCTTTTTAAGCGGAACATAGGTGTCGTCTGCATGGTAAGCATTCTGTTGCAAAAATCCAACACGAATTACCCTTGCGATATCAATAATCAATCGTTGGTCATCAGGAAGAACATCAGCACCGATAAGCTTTACTATTTCCATTAGCTGACTTTCTTCGCGGAGTACAGACATCAAGTTAAGGCGATATTTCATGAAGTTATGATCAACATTTTCTTCATAATACGAGGTCAAATCTGTATCATATTCGCTGTAGCTGTCCGTCCAGTTGATTGCCGGATAATGTCTTGCATATGCCAAAGATTTATCCAACGCCCAGAAAACGCGGGTAAAACGCTTTGTGTTCTGAGTAACAGGCTCAGAAAAGTCCGAACCTTGTGGCGATACAGCGCCGATAATTGTAATCGAGCCCTCAGCTCCACTTAGCGTTGAAACTCTTCCGGCACGTTCATAAAATTCAGCCAGACGAGAGGGGAGATAAGCTGGGAAACCTTCTTCAGCAGGCATTTCTTCAAGACGACCGGATATTTCTCTTAAGGCTTCTGCCCAACGAGATGTTGAGTCAGCCATCATAGCAACAGAATAGCCCATATCACGATAGTATTCAGCCAGTGTAATACCGGTATAGATTGAGGCTTCACGTGCTGCAACTGGCATATTTGAAGTGTTGGCAATTAGCACGGTTCGGTCTGTTAGTCTTCTGCCTGTTCTGGGGTCGATAAGCTCTCCAAATTCATCAAGAACTTGAGTCATTTCATTTCCACGTTCACCACAACCGACATATATGATTATATCTGCATCGCACCATTTAGCAAGCTGATGCTGTGTCATGGTTTTACCTGTCCCAAATCCTCCCGGAATAGCAGCTGTTCCACCTTTCGCGATTGGCAAAAGTGTGTCAATTACTCGTTGTCCGGTGATAAGCGGAATGGTACAGGGAAGGCGATTTTTAATAGGTCTCGAATTACGAATCGGCCATTTCTGACAGAGTGTAAGAGGAATTTTATTCCCAAATTTGTCTTCAATTTCACAAATACGGTCATGTACATGATAGGAACCATTCTTTGCAGTGTATGTCACGGTTCCGGAAACATTCGGAGGAACCATAATTTTATGAAGTATGCTTTGAGTTTCGGGACACTCGGCATATACATGACCGCCGATAAGAAAATCTCCCGGTTTTACGGTAAGAGTAACATCCCAAAGACGATTGGCTCCAAGCGGGTCAGCATTGCTGCCACGTGCAATAAATGCACCTGATTGCTTTTCTATTTCACGCAATGGACGCTCGATTCCGTCAAATATATTTGACAAAAGTCCGGGGCCTAAAGTTACAGAAATAGGACTTCCGGTTGGCTCGACAGGTTCACCGGGCCGTAATCCCGTTGTAACCTCATATACTTGAATTATAGTGTTTTTTCTGTCTATATTAATAACTTCACCTACAAGATGGTCTTTCCCGACATAGACCATTTCCTGCATAGAAAAATCAGTAGTATTGGCAACGGTAACAACCGGTCCGTTTATACCGTATAAACAATTATTGGACATAGAAAATCCCCCAATTTGCACTTAATGGGACTGCTTCGATATTATAAGCCCCGAATTTCTGATAAACCATTCACGCTTTAATTCAAGACGTGAGTCAAGTGTGTCGTCAGCTAAAATAGCTCCGGACTCATCTGACATTTTGATACCACCTAAAAGAATTGTGCTGTCTTGTTTAAATTCACATTTTCCGATTGCTTGTTCAATAATATCGGTAAAAACCTGATCCGCAGGGCGTAGGAATACGATTAAATTTTTCCCGCTGAATGCTTTAGCACATAGGGCAGCACTTTTTTGCAAGAATTCTTTATATTCATTTGATGTTGTAAATAAATATAATTTTTCAGTTACCGCCGAGAAAATAATATCACATATTTCATTACGACGAAAATTCAAGACTTTACTTTGTTCTGATAATTGCAGTGAAAGATTACGCCCAGATTCTTCACGAATTTTTGCTACTTCATGTTTTATATAGTCATAGCTTTCATGTAAGGCTGAATTTTCAACCTTTTCAGTTTCATAATCAATATATTTTTTTGTCTCTTCTTCTATTTTTGCCTTTTGTTGTTCTGCTTCTTCTTTTATAGAAACAACAAAATTTGAAATTTTATTTTCTTCTATCACAGTAACTCACCTTCGTATGAGGTAGGAAAAGCCTACCCTAGATTTTAACCCCAATTGCCTCACGAACATAGCGAAGAATAGAGTCTTTGGTTCTGCCGTCTGCATGACGATCCGGTATTTCAACAATAAGCGGGTGGATTGTGTGTAGTTTTAAATCATCAATCAGTTTTGGACACATTGCACCAAGCTGTTCTGTAATGAGTACGATACCGACGTCGTCATCAGCCATTACTGCTTTTAAAGCTTTCTCAACTTCGTTTGGAGTGTTTACAATAACACCGTTTATTCCTGCAAGACGCATTCCAACAACTGTATCGTGATTATCGCTAATAAGTTCAAAACGCATGATGTGTCAACTCCTATACTTTAATGTTAAGAGATTAACCGAGGGTAGGAATAATAATTAAGAATGCTATGATAAGTCCATAAATAGCAACTGCTTCGCCCAGCGCTACAAATATAAGTGATTTACCGAATGATTTAGGATCCTCTGCAACAGCTCCGATGGCTGCTGGAGCACCGCCTGCAAGAGCGATACCAGCACCGATTGCAGCAAGACCAATTGCTAGACCGGCGCCGATGAAACGCATTCCGGCTGAAAAATCGGAGCTTGTAGCGGTAGTGTCGGTGGTTACTTCTGTTGCCGCGGTTGCAGCAGAATCGGTTGCTGAAGTAGCTGCGGACGCAAGACAAGTAAATGCAAAGCAAAGACTAACTGCAACAACAAGTACGAGCAGATGACGGGCAAATGCCTTGCTAGAATTTCTTGTTTTTTTCATTGTTCTGATACCGGCATAGACGGCAAATGCAAGTGCGATAAGAGGAAGAGCGACTGTTAATATAATTGAAATAGTTGACATAATAGAATCTCCTTTAAGAATATTGTTTGGTTTTCTTTGAATTAGCTTTGATTTTTAGTTTAATTGGTTCAAAAACATGACCGTCGCCATTGTAGAAGCGGCTGAACATTTCATAATATTCCAGCCTTAAAACTTGAATTCCTACTAGTAACCCTTCAAGTACAATAACGAAAATGTTTCCGAATATCATTACAATAATGCTGGGCATTCCACCTCCGGCAATTTCTGACAAAGAAGTAAATGTTGTCATCATACCGGCGTGAATAAGGACGAAAGCACCAACACGCAAGAAACTCAGGGTGTTGGATAGGTAGCTTAATATAACTTCAAAGACTTCAAAAAAGCTTTCGAGTATATATTCTCCAATGCTTTCTATATGGACTTTATGCCCATTAACCAAATCACTCAAAGGTTCTTTTAAGAAGATTAAAATAATCGGTAAAACTATACCTAAAAGAATTAAAACAGTTGTGTTGATTGAAATATCTGTGACAAGTGTAAGTATTAATGTAATAAATGAAGAATAAAGCACGACTCCGGCAATGCCGTTTTGACCGAATATAGCAACGCCTTTTTCTTTGCGTTTAAAGCATGAATATATATTAATAAGCATCGCACATATAACAAGAAAAACACCGATTGCAACAGACAACAAAAGCAGGGAAGTAGCAGATTTCATAATTTCAATCGGCTTTTCTGCGAATCCCAATGCGTGAAACATCGGATTAAGTAATTCTTCATAACCAAAGACACTGCCAAACATCAGACCAAATATGGAGCTGAAAATTCCACAAGGAATAAGTATTTTACCGAGTGGCATATTCATCTTTTTAAACATAAAGTATCCAACAAGTGAAAGTATAATTCCTTGACCTAAGTCGGCAAACATTATTCCGTAAAGCAGCGTATAGGTTATGGCAACAAACATTGTAGGATCAACTTCCGTATAACGCGGGACACCGTATATTTCGGTATAAAACTGGAATGGTCGGAAAAGTTTTTTGTTCTTCATTAATGTTGGCGGAACAAATTTTTTAATGTTTTCCGGTTTATCATATTCTATTTGAATACCTTTTAAATCAGAAAAAGCATTATTAAAAGATTCTTTCTTTGATTCAGGTATCCAACCTATTAACATAAATATGTCGTTATATCTCGCTGCAAATCGTCTGACCTCAAAGGATTCATAATTGCATTTTATTTGGGAATACAATTGCAGGCACTCATCTAAATTACTGTCAAAGTAACTATCAATATGATCATTCAATTCTTTGAGCTTGTTGTTCATATCTTTAGATTCCGCTGTATATTCTGAGTAAGCATCCTGAGGTGTTCCTGCATTATCAGGAAGATATAATCTTTCAAAGAATAATGAAGCAAAAATTCTGTCTGCATCTTTTGCGCTGTTAATAGGTGCTACATACATTCCCCATAAATATGTTTCATCACTTGAACATGGAAAGAAAAGATTCTTTGCATTACTGTATTGATTAAGCTTGTGATAGCTTTCAATCGGCAACCGTCCGAAACGAACCTTAATGAATTTACATTCAAATAGTTCATTAAGATTAATATCAGCATCAATAAAATGTTCAAGCTGTTCTATAAGCCTTTTGTTCTCTTGGATTTTTTCTGATAAACGTGTTCGTTGACCGTATATATCATGAATGTCAGGATCAATTTTATTGAGTAAATTGTTAATATCAACATCACTTAACAGGTCAGAAGATTCAACAATTTCCGGAGTTATATCACACATACGAAAAATGTCAGTAATTCTTTTTAGTTGCTCAGTATATGGATTTTCATCAATTATAGACGTAAATCCTTTAACGTTTGACATAATATCGGATGTTGACTCAGGCTGATAGCAACCGGTTGAAACGCAAGCGTATATAGCTTTATTTAATTGTTTGTATTCACCAACAATACTTACCATTTCCATTTTTTCGATTGCCATAATTAATCACTCTCCTTATTTGCCGGAAGAATCAGGCTTTTTATAATATCTTCAGGCTTTAAACCATAACGTACGCCTTCAATGGTTTTAGTTATATTCTCCAGTTCAATATCTTTTGAAAATATATAACTGAGCATTACAACCGGTGCATTTGTTGAAAAATGAATTTTTTTTACCGTAAAGTCGTACATTAAATATTTGCAAATTTTATCAGGGTTAATGTTTGAAGGATAACGATTTATTTTGTTAGCATACCGAGATTGACGGAATATTTCCAAAACATCTTCGCTACTTTTTGCAGATATCATTTCGTTGATAATTTCTGCTGTAAACAATCGTTTATAACCTAAAAGCCCTGAACGAATAGCATTTTCGTCTAATGAATAAAAAAGCTTTGAACGATAGATTAACATAAAATCGAAAAGTTCTGTTCTGGCTAATATGATATCACGCAGCTCTTTCCTTACATCGCCCGTAAATGATTCATCAAGCATCATGAAAGCATTGTCATAAAGAATGCGATCAAGACCAAATTCTATTAGCGAGAAATCGAAGGTATCATTAGAATTTTGAGGCAAAAGAGTCGTGATCTTTGAAAAGCGAGTGTTTTGCAAATATTTAATCAATTCTTCGGCTGATCTTATTTTAGAAAGACTGATTAAATCCAATTTTGTTAAACTGTCAACTGTATAAGAAAGACTTATTATATATTCTTCAGGTCTTCCTGCAGCTAGAAATCTCATAAATGTCAGTAACTCGTTAATTTCAAATCGCTGAAGTAAAAATTGAAATAGATTTTCACCAATTGATTTTTCAAAATGACACAGTTGCTCGGCTTCTTTTAAGTTACTGCGCTTTAATATTTTTTCCAAGTTATCGCGGTGAATTGCAGATTCCGTAATTCTTGAGAGGGCATCAGCGTAATGCGTTCTGGTTCTCAAAAAGCTTGCAATTTCTGAAACAGAGCCAAGCATGGACATATCGTTAAAGTCTTTAATTGTGAGACGATGTCCGTATTTAGCGCGTGTTTTTGACATTATAGAATAAGATGCAGATTCCGATAACACGGTTTCACCGCCCTTAAAAATTTTGTTTGAAAGCCGAAAATCTAGATTTCAACAATACTCTTGTAGATTTCGTTAATCCAGCCTTCGGATTTCTCTTCGGCTATTTTATTAAGCTGAGTTAAGTTCTTATCAACAATAATATCAGCATTTGCCAAAGCTTCACCGGCAAGCTTGTCTTCTTCGTCTTTTAAAAGCTCAATTCTGTGTTTAGCTCGTTCCATAAATATATTATGAAGTTCCAAGCTTTTCTTAACAATTTCTTGCTCAGCATCAGCACGTGATTTCATTGCACTTTCAGTTAAATTTCGTGCGTTAGCATCAATTTCCAGAATTTGCTTTATAACATCTTCAAGCTCATGCGATTCAGAAAAGTTGTTTTCTTTTTTGCTCATAAAATTCGCCACCTTTTTGGAAAGTCTGTGTTAAATAATTATCTATTTATCTTATCACTAATAATAAATATTGCAAGTGCAATATTCAATGAATCTGACACATACTGACAATTTATTTAGTATATTAATACTATATACATTTCCAAAATACAATCTTTATTATCAATCGGATTTTATGCATAATATCAATCGGGTTTTATGCATAATATCAAGGTTCTTTATTACTTAAACAATATAATGCGCTGTATTGGCAATTTATTTTATTGCCAGTACAACGCACTTTTTGTAGTATATCACAAATATTTATATTTATGTAATATACTGCTTTATATTTCTCTGATTTATTTGAACTACTAAAATATTTTTTAGATTATACGGTTATTAATTTAAGCATATAGATAAAGACATTCAAAAACCGCCCGTTTTTACGGGCGGTAAAAATTATTTGTCGAATTTTCTTTTTATCTAATTACCTATTTTCTTTTTATCCA
>JAQVYP010000024.1 GCA_029004655.1 Oscillospiraceae bacterium
CGAGGATTTTGTTTGTGAGACAAGGCGGAGGACGAAGGCGGGCTATCGCCCGCCGAGAACGACAACGCAGTCTCGCAAACAAAAGACCGCGAAGATTGGTTGATTTTTATTTGGAATTAGTATAAACTGCTTTTTTAGAAAAAATCAAAGCAAAAGCGCCTCAGACTTTATCAGCCTGAGGCGCTTTTAAAATTCAATTATTTAACCAGCTCAATAATAGCCATCTCGGCTGCGTCACCACGACGCGGACCGGTTTTAGTAATACGGCAGTATCCACCGTTTATATCAGCATATGCAGGAGCAATTTCATCATATAGCTTTTTAATAACAGATTCCTTTGTTATGAAAGCTAGTGACTGACGCTTGCTATGCAGACTATTATCTTTAGCGAGTGTAATATATTTCTCGGTCATAGCGCGAACTTCTTTAGCGCGAGGAACAGTGGTCTCAATCTTACCGTTTTCGAGCAAGAAAGTAACCATAGCTCTCATCATAGCGTTTCTCTGATCGCTTCTTTTTCCGAGTTTTCTGGTTCCGGGCATTTATACTCACTCCTTTAAGCCGACATGTTGTTACATGCCTGCGGTTTATGAAAAATGCTATCACAATATTTCTGTAAAAATTGTGTTTCTATTAATACTATTCTTCTTCATTATTAAGACTAAAGCCGAGCGATTCAAGCTTTGCAACAACTTCTTCTAATGATTTACGACCAAGATTTCTAACCTTCATCATATCATCTTCGGATTTGTTAATTAAGTCCTCAACCGTATTAATACCGGCACGCTTTAAGCAATTAAAACTACGTACCGAAAGGTCAAGCTCTTCAATGGTCATCTCAAGAACTTTTTCTTTACCATCGCCTGCTTTTTCAACCATAATTTCACCACTAAAGGTGTCACTAGAAAGGTTTGTAAACAGGTTGAGATGCTCAGTGAGGATCTTGGCAGATAACGAAACAGCTTCTTTTGCAGTAATTGTTCCGTTAGTCCATACTTCCATTGTAAGTCGGTCAAAGTCAGTTTGCTGTCCAACACGAGTATTGTCAACAACATAACTTGCCTTTACAACAGGAGTATAAATAGAGTCAACCGGTATTACACCGATAATAGTATGCTCTGGCTTGTTACGCTCCGCCGGAACATAACCACGACCCTTATCAAGAGTCATTTCCATGCAAAATCTTCCGCCTGCATCAACAGTAGCAATGTGAAGATCCGGGTTAAGAATCTCAACTTCACTATCTGCCTTAATTGAAGCACCGGTGACTTCACATGGGCCCTCAGCTTCTATATATACGGTTTTTGGGCCATCACTATGAAGCTTTGCTGTCAAATTCTTAATGTTAAGAACAATTTCAGTAACATCTTCCTTAACATTTGGGATTGTTGAAAATTCATGCTGAATACCATCAATTTTTACTGTGGTAACAGCAACACCCGGCAAAGACGAAAGTAAAACTCTACGAAGACTGTTTCCAATGGTTGTACCATAGCCTCCCTCAAGAGGTTCGAGAATAAACTTGCCATATGTGCCGTCTGGCAGCAAATCCAGTGACTCTATTCTGGGCTTTTCAATCTCTATCATAAAAGCTCCATTTCTCCGCACTCATTTGTATTTAGTGAATACTATCCACATAAGCATTTGTGCGGCAACTCATGCGAATTGTACGATTTGATAATACAAAACCATACCAGGCACTAATTAAACAATTTCGCCGCGTTACCGGTAAACCCGGCAACGCAGAATAAAGCTTAAAATCCAGCGGTTTATTATTTAGAGTAGAACTCAACAATGAGCTGCTCTTCAATCGGAGAGTCGATCATGTCACGCTCAGGAAGATTGATAATCTTTGCTTCAAAAGCGTCACGATTTACATCAATCCACTGTGGGGCAGGACGACCTGAATTAGCTTCCATAACTGCTTTCATTTTTTCACTTGAGCGGCTTTTTTCGCACAAAGTAATAATATCACCTGATTTTACCAAATAAGAAGGGATATCAACTCTGCTACCATTTACTTCAAAATGACCGTGCACAACAAGCTGTCTAGCCTCGGCACGTGAAGAAGCAAATCCTACTCTGTAAACAATGTTGTCAAGGCGGCTTTCGAGTATACGGAGAAGATTTTCACCCGTAACACCGACTTTACGCTCAGCCATTTCAAAATAATGATGAAATTGATTCTCGATTATGCCGTAAAAACGTCTTGCCTTCTGCTTAGCACGGAGCTGAAGTCCATACTCAGAGGTCTTTTTACGTCCTTGGCCATGTTGACCAGGAGCATACGACCTACGTCCAACAGAACATTTATCTGAATAACAGCGATCGCCTTTAAGGAACAATTTTTGTCCCTCACGTCGACAAAGTCTACATACCGCACCGGTATATCTTGCCATCTAACACACCTCCATAAATAAATTATACACGTCTTCTTTTAGGCGGACGGCAACCGTTATGAGGAATAGGAGTTACATCTTTGATCATGCTAACCTCTAATCCTGCTGACTGGAGCGCACGAATTGCAGCTTCACGTCCGGCACCTGGGCCTTTTACATATACTTCAACAGACTTCAAACCATGCTCCATAGCAGCCTTAGCAGCAGTTTCTGCAGCACTCTGAGCAGCAAACGGTGTCGATTTTCTCGAACCTCTGAAGCCCAGTTCACCGGCGGATGCCCAAGAAAGAGCATTACCCTGAACGTCAGTAATAGTTACGATAGTGTTGTTGAAGGTTGATTGGATATGGGCAGCACCGCGTTCAATGTTCTTTCTTTCGCGGCGTCTGCGGGTTGTTGCAGTCTTTTTACCCTTAGTTGCAGTAGCCATACTATATCTTCCTCCCGCTTACTTCTTCTTGTTTGCCATCGTCTTTTTAGGGCCCTTACGAGTACGAGCGTTAGTTTTTGAACGCTGTCCTCTTACAGGTAATCCCTTGCGATGACGTGTGCCGCGATAACTACCGATTTCTATTAAACGCTTAATATCAAAAGCGATAGTACGACGGCGGTCACCTTCAACTTGAAGATTTCTTTCAATATACTCACGCAGCTTGGAAATATCGTCCTCGGTTAAATCCTTTACACGAGTGTCAGGATTGACACCGGTAGCTGCAATGATTTGCTTGGATGTTGTAAGACCAACTCCGAAGATATAAGTGAGCCCTATTTCAACTCTCTTTTCTCTTGGAAGGTCAACACCAGCTATACGCGCCATTTGTCAATGCACCTCACATTCTAAAGATAGCGCAGGTTAACCCTGGCGCTGCTTGTGTTTGGGATTCTCACAGATAACCATGATACGTCCCTTGCGTTTGATGATTTTGCACTTTTCGCAAATCTTTTTTACAGAAGGTCTGACTTTCATTTGTAAATACCTCCTAAGATACTATTTTGAGCGCCACGTAATGCGGCCTCTTGTTAAATCATAGGGTGACATCTCAATAGTAACCTTATCTCCGGGAAGAATCCGAATAAAATTCATTCTGAGCTTCCCGGATATATGGGCGAGTATTGTGTGTCCACCCTGAATTTCTACCTTGAACATTGCGTTGGGCATAGCCTCAACGACAGTGCCCTCCAATTCGATCATATCCTCTTTGGACATTTACTCATCTCCCTCATGGCTGTGCTGCACTAAGCTTTTGTAATCGCGAAGCGCATGCATAATTGATCTGTTTGTTTTTAACTGATTCTCACCTATAACACCGGCAGTTAAACGAAGATGTTTAACGTTTTTTTGCTTAGGTCTTTCCAAGGGACGCTCTCTGCCGTCACTAAGGCAAACTTTGTCACCATCAAAACCGACCACCACTAAAAATAAATCTTTATCTCTGCCTGCAATTGAACGCACTATACGTCCTTTTTCTAACGGCATACTTCCACCTCTTTATGCAATAGTCATAATTTGGGTACCGCTGCTTGTTATTGCAACAGTATGCTCGAAATGAGCAGAAAGTGAACCATCAGCGGTAAGAACAGTCCAGCCATCCGGCATTACCTTAACATTATGCTTGCCGATGTTAACCATCGGTTCAATTGCCAAAGTCATACCGGCTACAAGACGAATTCCTCTGCCGGATACACCATAATTGGGTACTTCAGGTGCTTCATGCAAGCTCGTACCTACTCCGTGCCCGACATAATCTCGAACCACCGAGTAACCACGCGCCTCGACATATCTCTGAACAGCTTCTGATATATCACCGATTCTGTTTCCGACACATGCCTTTTTGATACCTTCATAAAGGCTCTCCCTGGTAGTGTCTATCAACCTCTGTGCCTCTGGAGAAATATCTCCACAAGCATAAGTGGCAGCATTATCGCCGTTATACCCCTCAAACATTGCGCCTAAGTCAACACTGACAATGTCGCCTTGATTGATTATAGTCTTCTTGTTAGGTATGCCGTGAATAACCTGATCGTTTATTGATATGCAAGCGGTAGCCGGAAAACCATTATAATCCTTGAAGTTCGGAACTGCTCCCTCACTTCTTATATAGGCTTCGGCAACCCGGTCGAGCTCAGCAGTTGATACGCCAGGCTCAACCGCTTCACCTATCAATTTCAATGCACGTGCTGAAATAGCACATGCTTGTTTCATTATACCAAGCTCCCTGGCAGTTTTAAGCACTATCATAGCTTACAGCTCCAAAGCAGACATCGTCAGGCGTGTTGTATCTTCAACTTTTTCCTGACCTTCAACAATGCGAAGTTTGCCGCTTTTTTCATAATAGCCTTTTAAAGGCTCTGTTTGCTCATGATAAACCCTAAGTCTGTCAAGAACTGTTTCCGGAGCATCATCTTTGCGCTGAACTAATGCTCCACCGCATGAATTGCAAATTCCATCCTTTAAAGGTTGTTTATACTCAATATGATAACTAGCACCACAATCAGCACAAACACGTCTGCCTGACATACGCTGGGCAATATTTTCATCAGCAACCTCAATAGAGATTACACGATCAATTTTAACGCCCATGTTGTCAAGCGCCTCAGCCTGCGGAATTGTTCTTGGGAAACCATCAAGGATGAAACCTTTTGCACAGTCGTCCTTTGATAATCTCTCCTTAATAATGCCAATAACGACATCATCGGGAACAAGTTTGCCTGCATCGACATAAGACTTCGCCTTAAGTCCCATTTCTGTTCCGGTTTTCATAGATTCTCTTATGATATTTCCGGTGGAAATGGTTGGGATAGAAAGCTTTTCACAAATTATTTCAGCCTGAGTGCCTTTACCGGCACCTGGCGCACCTAGAAGAATTAATTTCATAAATTCATCCTCCGCGGCTTAATCAAGAAAGCCTTTGTAATGGCGCATCATCATCTGCGACTCAAGATTTTGCACAGTGTCAAGTGCGACACCAACCAAAATCAGAACCGAAGTACCGCCAAGAGAAATGTTTATGCCACCAACAGAGCCTACGATGATCGGCAAGATGGCAATAAAGCTTAAAAACACAGCGCCAAGTAAAGTTATCCTTGACAAAATTCTTGCAATAAAATCAGATGTGGGTTTACCCGGTCTGATTCCGGGGACAGCACCGCTGTTTTTACGGAGATTGTTCGCCATTTCAACTGGATTATACTGAATTTGAACATAGAAATATGCAAATCCTATAATCAAAATGAAATATATGCAAGCATAAAATACTCCGCGGACACTAAACAATGATAAAAACTTATACCATGTTGATGTTTTATCAGACATGAACGAAAGAATCATTGTTGGAAGCATCAAAATTGAACTGGCAAAGATGATTGGCATAACACCAGACATATTAACCTTAATCGGAATATGTGAGTTTTGTCCGCCATACATTTTTCTGCCAACAACACGCTTAGCGTATTGAACAGGAATTCTGCGCTCCGCATTTGTCATCCAAACGATGAATGCTATAATAGCAAGAAAAAGTACTAAGATCCCAATAACTGCAAACTGTTTGTCTAACTTCCAATAAGCGAGCATTTGGTTTGCTGCCTGTGGTGCACGTGAAATGATACCTGAAAACAACAATATAGAAATTCCGTTTCCAATGCCTTTACTGTCAATTTGTTCACCAAGCCACATGACAAGTGCTGAACCTGCTGTAAAGCAAAGTACAATGACAATACCGGATAGTATCTCCATTCCAAGTCCGCTCACACTGAGCAATCTGCTATTCTTTAAATACAGGAAATATGCAACTCCTTGAATAAGTCCTAGGATAACAGTTGCATATCTTGTTAATTGTGCAATCTTTTTTTGGCCCTCTTCGCCTTCTTTAGAAAGTCTCTCAAGTGCCGGGATTGCAACAGTTAAAAGCTGCAAAATGATCGAAGCATTGATATATGGCGTAACCGACATAGCAAATATAGCACCATATTCAAGGCCACCACCTGTCAAAATTGACAGATAGCTGAAAAACTCGTTGGCTGTTCCGGTGTCAGTAATTGAAGACCGCAAAGCAGCTACATCAATAAATGGCACAGGAATAACTGAACCGATACGGAACACAATGATGATGAAAAAAGTAAATAGAATCTTTTTGCGAAGATCCATAACTCTCCATGCGTTTCTAAGTGTTTCAAGCATATCAGTTCACCTCGGTCTTTCCTCCTGCTGCCTCAATTTTTTCCTTAGCAGCAGCAGAGAAAGCAACAGCCTTTACTGTTAAGCTCTTGGTAAGCGATCCGTTAGCCAAAACCTTAACGCCGTCATACTCTTTTTTGATAAAGCCTTTAGCCTTAAGAGCAGCTGCGTCAACAACATCACCGTTATCAAAAGCTTCTAAAACTGATACATTAATAGTTGCGTATTTGCTAGCAAAAATATTATTAAAGCCTCTTTTGGGAACGCGTCTTTGAATTGGCATCTGGCCGCCTTCAAATCCTGCTCTCATGCCGTGGCCTGCACGGGCCTTTTGGCCTTTGTGACCTTTACCGGCAGTCTTTCCATTACCAGAACCATGACCTCTGCCTATACGCTTAACTTCCGTTTTGGAACCCTGCGCCGGAGAAAGTTCATGAAGTTTCATAGTTCGCACCTCCTTGCTTACGCTTCTGTTACCTCGACGAGGTGGATAATTTTTTTGATTTTACCTTGTGTCTGAGCATTATTTGGTTGAACATTACTGTCACCAATTTTATGAAGACCCAAAGATTCCGCTGTAGCAATTTGATCATCCTTGCGTCCGATCAAACTCTTAACCAGCTTTACGTTAAGGCTTGCAGCCTCATTCTTATTACCCATTGTGCTGCTCCTCCTTAACCTAATATATCCTTAACCGATTTGCCGCGCAAAGCAGCGACTTCCTCGGCGCTACGCAGTGATGCCAAACCAGCGATGGTGGCACGAACTACATTGCAAGGATTATTTGAACGAAGTGATTTGGTACGGATATCCTTAATACCAACAGTTTCAACAACGGCACGAACAGCACCGCCGGCAATAACTCCGGTACCAGGGGCAGCAGGCTTAAGCAATACGCTTCCTGCGCCGAAATTGCCCAGCACTTCGTGCGGAATTGTTGTACCTTTAAGCGAAACTTTTATCAGATTCTTCTTGGCATCCTCGATACCCTTACGGATAGCGTCCGGAACTTCGCCGGCTTTACCCATTCCAAATCCGATTATGCCATTACCGTCTCCAACAACAACTAAAGCAGAGAATTTCATTATGCGTCCGCCTTTAACTGTCTTTGAAACACGGTTGATAGCAACTACACGTTCTTTTAAATCTAATACAGATGCGTCAATATTTGTAGCCAAAAGTATTCCTCCTCCTTATTAGAACTTGAGGCCGCCCTCACGGGCTCCTTCGGCCAGCTCTTTGACACGGCCGTGATAAATATATCCGCCACGGTCAAATACGCAGACTTCTATACCCTTTTCAACGGCACGCTTAGCAATCAACTGTCCAACTTTTCGGGCTTCATCACAATTACCCTTACTCTCACTGAAATTGCTTTCAAGTGAAGAAGCAGAAACAATTGTTACACCCTTTACATCATCTATAAGCTGGGCGTAAATATTGCTAAGGGAGCGGAACACATTAAGGCGTGGACACTCTGCTGTACCGGTAATTTTACCACGTACACGAGTGTGTCTATGAAGACGAGCCTTATTGCTGTCAGGCTTTCTAACCATTTAAAATACACTCCTTTATTACTTCTTTGCGCCCTTGCCGGCTTTACCTTCTTTGCGACGAACGTGCTCAGTTGCGTACTTAATACCTTTGCCCTTATATGGCTCCGGTGGACGCTTTTCACGAACTTCAGCTGCAAATTGGCCGACTTGTTGCTTATTTGGACCCGATATAATAACTTTATTCGGGCCTGAAACTTCGATAGTGATTCCTGGAACTTCAGATACTATTACCTGATGAGAAAAACCAAGGTTCATAACGAGATCCTTACCCTGCTTTGCAGCACGATAACCAACACCGTTAACCTCGAGCTCCTTAGAATAACCTTTTGTAACGCCCTCAACCATGTTGGCAATAAGAGTACGGGTTAATCCATGCAAGGCTTTGTGCTCACTTTCATCGCTGGGACGAGTAACAATAACCTGATTGCCCTCGACTTTAATACCCATATCACTATGAAAAGTATCTGTAAGTTCAGCCTTAGGACCCTTTACTGATACTGTGGAGCCAGCAACCTTAACATCAACACCGGCGGGGATTTCAATAGGCTTGTTTCCTATACGTGACATTTTATTGTACCTCCCTACCAGATGAATGCAAGGACTTCGCCGCCAACGTTGGCCTGACGAGCTTGCTTATCAGTCATTATGCCTTTTGAAGTGGAGAGAATGGCAATACCAAGGCCTCTCATTACCTTAGGCATTTCCTCTACACTGCTATAGATTCTCAGACCGGGCTTTGAAACCCTGCGGAGTCCGGTGATAATCTGGGATTTGCTAGGACCATATTTAAGTGTAATCCTAATGACTCCCTGTTTACCGTCTTCGATAACAGAGAAATTGCTAATGTATCCTTCATCAACCAAAATTTGCGCGATGGCTTTTTTCGAATTGGATGCAGGAATATCAACCGAATCATGCTTTGCCGAGCTAGCGTTACGGATTCTTGTAAGCATATCGGCGATAGTATCGGTGATTTGCATACCGTCAACCTCCTTTGCGTATACTGAGTTACCAGCTGGCCTTCTTCACACCAGGAATTTCGCCCTTATGAGCAAGCTCCCTGAAACATATGCGACAAATGCCGTATTTGCGTAAATAAGCATGGGGCCGGCCGCAGATTTTACATCTGCTATATTCTCTTGTAGAAAACTTAACAGGTCTAGCCTGCTTAACCTTCAATGACGTTTTGGCCATAATTCCACTCCTTACTTCGCAAACGGGGCGCCCATAAGAGTAAGTAACTCTCTGGATTCCTCGTCGGTATTTGCAGTCGTTACAAAAATGATGTCCATACCACGTACTTTGTCAATCTTGTCATATTCAATTTCCGGGAATATCAACTGTTCTTTGATACCCATGGAAAAGTTTCCACGGCCATCAAACGAGTTGGGGTTAATTCCTCTGAAATCTCTTACGCGTGGAAGAGCTGCACTGAAAAGTCTGTCGACAAATTCATACATTCTCTCGCCACGGAGAGTAACCTTAACGCCTATAGGCATACCTTCGCGAAGTTTAAAGTTCGCAACGGATTTTTTTGCCTTGCAAGTTACCGGCTGTTGACCGGTGATTTTGCGAAGGTCTCCGATGATAGCATCAATAACTTTTGAGTTATCTCTTGCTTCACCACATCCTACGTTGATGACAACCTTGTCGAGCTTCGGAATCTGCATGACGCTCTCGTAACCAAACTTCTTCATCAGCGCAGGAGCGATATTGGCTTTGTATTCGTCCCTTAGCCTTGCCATGTCAAGTCCTCCTCACCCTAAAATGTTTCTCCGCACTTTTTGCACATGCGGTCTTTTTTGCCATCTTCATATATCTTATGAGCTATACGTGTAGGTTTTTTACATTTCGGGCATACAACCTGCACTTTACATGCATAGATTGCGCTTTCAGCTTTAATAATGCCCGAAGGATCTCCTGCTTTGCGAGGCTTAACATGCTTAGAAACCATGTTGAGTCCCTCGACAATAACTTTGCCCTCTTTAGGGCTAACCTCAAGTACCTTACCGGTCTTGCCACGAGAACCGTCTTTACCGCCGTCTCCCGTAAGAAGAACAACTGTATCACCAGTTTTAATATTAAGTTTACTCATGTTCCAAATACCTCCCTAGAGTACTTCGGGAGCAAGAGAAAGAATTTTTAAGTAATCCTTCTCACGGAGCTCACGAGCAACTGGTCCAAAGATACGAGTACCTTTGGGGTTTTTATCATCTCTGATGAGTACGGCAGCGTTTTCATCAAAACGAATATACGTGCCATCATTGCGGCGGAGACCTTTGCAAGAACGTACTACTACGGCCTTAACAACGTCACCCTTTTTAACAGTGCCGCCCGGAGCTGCCTTCTTAACGGACGCTACGACGACATCACCAATGTTGGCGTACCTCCTGCCGGAACCGCCCAAAACGCGAATGCACATTAATTCTTTAGCACCGGTATTGTCGGCAACCTTGAGGTAAGTCTGCTGTTGTATCACAGTCTTTTCCTCCTTTTAAACTACTTAGCTTTTTCTAGGATTTCAATAACACGCCATCTTTTATCTTTAGATAAAGGACGTGTTTCCATAATAAGAACGCGATCGCCTGTTTTACAGGTATTGTCCTCATCATGGGCTTTAAGCTTAACAGTATTCTTAATGATTTTTTTGTAGAGCGGATGTTTAACATTGTCTTCAATAGCAACTACAACAGTTTTATCCATCTTGTCGCTGACAACCTTACCAACTCTGGTTTTACGAAGGTTTCTTTCACTCACAGCTTAATACCTTCCTTTCCTTAAGAGTTAGCGCCGTTGCTGATTTCGTTCTCGCAAATGATAGTCTTTACGCGAGCGATATCTTTTTTAACGGCATTAATTCTTGTCGGGTTCTCGAGCTGATTAATGGCGAGTTGGAAACGCAGATGGAAGAGTTCCTTCTGCAGCTCCTTTAACATTTGGTTAAGCTCAGCTGGTGATTTTTCTCTGATTTCCTGTGTCTTCATTATTGCTCACCACCCATTTCTTGCTTGGATACAAACTTGCATTTGATTGGTAATTTGTTTGCGGCAAGACGCATAGCCTCATGAGCAAGCTCGGGCTCAACGCCTCCGATTTCAAACATAACTCTACCCGGCTTAACAACTGCTACCCAATACTCAGGAGAACCTTTACCGGAACCCATTCGAGTTTCAGCCGGTTTCTCTGTGATTGGCTTATCAGGGAAGATTTTAATCCATACCTGACCGCCACGTTTGATGTAACGAGTCATAGCGACACGAGCAGCCTCTATCTGAGCGGAAGAAATCCATGCCGGCTCAGTAGCCTGAAGGCCGTAATCTCCATAAGTGACGGTGTTGCCGCGAGTAGCCTTACCAGTAAGTCTTCCTCTGTGAACACGACGATATTTAACACGCTTTGGTAATAACATTAGCGGGCGCCTCCTTCCTTACGGGGCTTGCGAGCATCGTGAAGAACCTCTCCGGAATAAAGCCATACCTTTACGCCAATTCGACCATAGGTTGTTTTTGCCTCAGCAAATCCATAATCAATATCAGCTCTGATAGTCTGAAGCGGAATAGTTCCATCATGATAATGCTCTGTACGGGCGATTTCAGCACCGCCTAAACGTCCCGCACACTGGGTCTTTATACCTTTTGCGCCAAGTCTCATTGAACGACCAATGGCCAATTTCATAGCACGGCGAAAAGATATTCTTTTTTCCAACTGTGCAGCAATGTTTTCTGCAACCAAGGTTGCATTCAAGTCCGGATTCTTAACTTCAACAATGTTGATGTTAACAGGCTTGCCTAACATTTCCTGGCACTTAACACGCAATTTATCAATTTCTGATCCATTACGTCCAATAACCATTCCCGGCTTAGCACAGTGAATGTGGATACGAACGCGAGATGCATCGCGCTCAATTTCAATCTTAGGTACGCCTGCAGAATAAAGTGTCTTTTTCAGATACTTACGGAGGTTATAGTCCTCAACCAAAGTATCGCCGAATGCACTTTTCTTGGCGAACCAACGCGAATCCCAATTCTTAATGATACCAACGCGGAATCCATTGGGATTTACTTTCTGGCCCATAACTTAACCTCCTTTTAGTTTTCGCGTTCCCTGAGCACCAGGGTAACGTGGGATGTTCTCTTCAAAATGCGAAATGCTTTACCATGATCCATTGGTCGCATTCTCTTTAAAATAGGACCTGGGCATGCATAGCACTCAGCAACATAGAGCTTTGAAACGTCCATACTGTGATTGTTTTCAGCATTGGCGATAGCTGAATTAAGCAGCTTTACCAATAATTCACTGGCGGCCTTGGGTGTAAACCTAAGAATAGCCATGGCTTTGTTTGCTTGCTGATTGCGGATCAGATCCAAAACAATCTTCACCTTGCGAGGCGAAATACGGGCATATTTAAGTGAGGCCCTTGCTTCCATAGTCTAACTCTCCTTTCGACCGCTTACTTCTTACTGGTCTTGGATCCGGCGTGACCCTTAAAAGTTCTAGTCGGGGCAAACTCGCCGAACTTATGACCAACCATATCCTCAGTAACATAAACCGGAACGTGCTTACGACCGTCATGCACCGCTACTGTATGTCCGACGAAATCGGGGAAAATAGTCGATGCTCGGCTCCATGTCTTTAGGACACGTTTCTCGCCGGAATCATTCATCTGCTGCACTCTCTTAAGCAAAGCAGTTTGAATAAAAGGTCCTTTTTTAACGCTTCTTCCCATTATTAAAACTCCTTTCGTCGACTATTTCACAACGCGGCGCTTAACAATATACTTGTCAGAGCGGTTGTGTTTTTTACGGGTCTTGTAACCCATAGTTGGTTTACCCCAAGGGGTAACCGGACTCGGACGTCCGATAGGTGACTTACCTTCACCACCACCATGAGGGTGATCATTCGGGTTCATAGCAGAACCACGAACTGCAGGACGCCATCCCATGTGACGCTTACGGCCAGCCTTACCGTAGTTGACATTCTCATGCTCCGGATTGCTTACCTGGCCGATTGTTGCCATGCATTCTACCGGAACGTTGCGAAGTTCGCCTGACGGAAGACGAAGAAGAGCAAGTCTGCCCTCTTTAGCCATCAACTGAGCTTGATTACCTGCCGAACGAGCAAGTTGTGCTCCTTTTCCAGGATAAAGCTCGATGTTGTGAATAACTGTACCAACAGGAATGTCGGTAAGTGAAAGTGCATTACCGGGTTTAATATCGGCACCTTTACCGGAAATAATTGTATCTCCAACCTTGAGGCCGATTGGCGCTATAATATAACGCTTTTCGCCGTCCTCATACTGTACTAATGCAATAAATGCTGTACGGTTAGGATCATATTCCAATGTTTTAACGGTAGCCGGCATATTGAGCTTATTTCTTTTAAAATCAATAACACGGTATTTCTTTCTGTTACCACCGCCACGATGACGGACGGTAATGCGGCCGTAGCTGTTACGACCAGCATGCTTATTAAGCGGCTCCAACAGACTTTTTTCAGGTGCGACCTTAGATAATTCTGAATAATCTATGACGGTCATGCCACGTCTTGCCGGAGTGGTCGGCTTATAATGCTTCATTGCCATTTTAGTTTCACTCTCCTATTTTGGCTTAGCGGGGTTGCCCCCATACATTGCCCGAAATTAAACTAATCTAATTCCGAATTACATAAGTCCTTCGAAGAATTCAAGTGGCTTTGCCTTCTCGGACAAAGTAACAATTGCTTTTTTCCAGCTAGCTGTATAACCTTCATACTTGCCTACACGGCGCTTTTGACCGCGAACGCTAATGGTATTAACCTTAATAACGTCGCCGCTTTTAAGATTGAAAGCTTCTTCAGTTGCTTTAGCAATATCAATCTTAGTTGCATCCTTTGCAACTTTAAAGGTGTATTTCTTTTTCGCAATTCCGGCCATGCTCTTTTCAGTGATAACCGGTGCAAGAATAACGTTTTGAGCTACCTTCATTATGCGTACACCTCCTCAAGTTTTGCAACAGCGTCTCTCACTACAACCAATGTATCGGCGTTGATTACGTCATAGGTATTGATTGTGTTGATTTGGGCTGTTTTAACACCTGGGATATTTGATGCGCTCTTAACCTTAAAAGCACTGTTGTCAGCAAGAACAATTAATGTCTTTTTACCGACTTTTAATGCATCAAGGCAGTTAACAACTGTTTTTGTGCTGAATTCTTCAACCTTTAGTTCATCAAGAACAATAAGAGCATCGGAAAGAACTTTATCTGAAAGAGCTGATTTAAGAGCAAGTCTCTTAACCTTCTTATTCAGATTGTAGTAGTAATCTCTGGGCTTTGGACCAAGAGCGATACCACCATGTCTCCACTGAGGAGAGCGGATTGATCCCTGTCTTGCGTGACCCGTACCTTTTTGTCTCCACGGCTTGCGTCCGCCGCCGGAAACTTCGGAGCGAGTCAATGTCGATTGTGTTCCTTGACGCTGATTGGCAAGGTAATTTACAACCGCCATATGCATAACGACCGCATTCGGTTCGATTCCGAAAATAGTATCGGAAAGGGTTACTTCACCCACATTTTTGCCGGTCATATCAAGAACTGCAACATTAGGCATATTTAACACTCCTTCCCTTAGGCTTTAACGCTGTCTGCAATGACAACTATGCCGCCCTTGGGGCCAGGGATGGCACCCTTGACTGCTATAATGTTATTTTCAGCGTCTACCTTAACTATGTCTAGATTTTGAATTGTCACACGTTCAGCTCCGAGATGTCCAGTCATCTTTTTGCCTTTGGCAACGCGTGATGGTGAGCTACTGGCGCCAAGTGAACCACCATGGCGATGTACAGGACCTGTACCATGGGATTCTTTAAGACGAGAGAAGTTCCAGCGCTTAATTGTGCCTGCCCATCCCTTACCTTTACTTGTGCCGGTAACATCAATGCGATCTCCTTCGGCAAATAAATCTGCCTTAATAAGATCTCCTACATTGAAAGCACTGATGTCTGAAACACGGAACTCTCTAAGAACTTTCTTAGGAGCAACATCAGCTTTTGCAAAGTGACCCTTCATAGGCTTGCTTACCTTAGAAGCTTTAAGATCACCGTAGCCAACCTGAATGGCTTCGTAGCCGTCGTTCTCGATTGTCTTTATCTGACTGACCACACATGGGCCTGCTTCGATAACAGTAACCGGAACAACATTTCCTTTTGAGTCAAAAAGTTGGGTCATACCAAGCTTTTTGCCAATTAGACCTTTTTGCATTTTTTATCCTCCTTAATGGTTATTGGTTGGCATTATGCCAACTTGACCTGCAGACGATATAATTGAAATTAAAGTTTAATTTCGATCTCAACGCCGGCGGGGAGCTCCAGACTCATCAGAGCTTCAACAGTCTTGTTGGAAGGTCTGAGAATGTCGATAAGCCTTTTGTGTGTTTTAGACTCAAACTGCTCTCTACTGTCTTTGTACTTAAATACAGCACGAATAACTGTTACGATTTCTCTGTCTGTTGGGAGTGGAACAGGGCCCGATACTCTGGCACCTGTGCGCTTTGCTGTCTCAACAATTTTTTCTGCTGCTTGATCAATCAAAGCATGGTCGTAACTTTTAAGTCTAATTCTGATTTTTTCCTTAACTGCCATTTGGACTTTCGCCTCCTTATAATAGTTGGCGGGCAACGCTAAAGCCATTTTTTCGTTACACTGTGCCGGGTGTTTCTTATCGGCACATTATAAAACCGGACTGACCAAATATAAACAACATGGTCAAATCCGGATACGGCTTACAACGTAATGCCTTACAAGATTACATCTTGCAGTAGCATTCAAAGATTTTGTCGCCCGGTTTAAAATCGGACATACTCCGCGGAAATTTCCCGACTCAAGGCCGGCCACCTCCCGCATCA
>JAQVYP010000025.1:0-5156 GCA_029004655.1 Oscillospiraceae bacterium
ATAGCGATATAAATAAAACGAATATAACAGATAAAGATACAAATAAATTATCAAAACTACTAACACCCGCTGAAGTAAGAGATTACCTACATTTAGGTAATAATAAATTATATGAACTATTGCGGCGAAAGGATTTTCCCTCATTTCAGATTGGCAGTAGATTTTATATAATTGAAGATGATTTTGCTGATTGGATGGCATCACAATGTAAGAAAAATGTATTCGCTTCATATCGTTCCGAACGCAATAAAACAAAGCTAAAATAACCCTAAATATAGACTTCTAAATTACTAAATAATTACTGTCGTAAAGTAAAAATAAACATTAAAAAAGTAGATAAATCAATGTTAATAATGTCTGTTGAAAGCGGTCTCCAAAACCGCGTGCCGAGGGTTCAAATCCTTCTGCCCCTGCCAAAGGAAATCACCGAAAAACGCAGTCATATCAATGCGAATCGGTGATTTTTCTTTTCTCGAATACTACAATAAATATCGCTATTTATACTAAATTATACTGTAAAATACCAGTTTATACTGACATATCACTGACAAAATTACTGACAAAAAGCTTGACAGTTTATAATACTTCTGGTATGATGCGAATAGGAGGTGCTTATATATGGAAAATAATAAAGCGAAAGGAACGAGAAAAGGAAACGGAGAAGGAAGTTTATATCAAAGATCTTCGGATGGTAGATGGGTCGCTGCTATTCAAGATGGGGTTAAAACCAACGGCAAACCCAACATGGTTTACTTCACTGGTAAAGACGAGAAGAAGGTTGATAAAAAACTTAAAGAATACAAAAAGAAAACGCTCTTGAGAGAGAGTGGAATGTACGTAGGAGCATCTAAAATATATGTGGGTGAATATATTAATAATTGGCTTAATAACATTAAGAGTGTTGAGCTAAAACCTACTTCTTTTGATAGACTCGAATCAACTGTCCGAACTAATGTCATGCCCTTGATAGGACATATCTCTTTACAAGAACTAACAGATGAAGAAATCCAAAAGTTAATGATAAATAAGTTGTACAAAGACGGATTATCTCATTCAAGTATAAAAAAAGCTTACGATGCTATTAATGCTTGTTGTAAGTATGCTGTTATAAGGCGTGATATAGTCAATAATCCATGTCAATTGGTAAAAATACCATCACAACATAAATTTGAAAAGACAGAAGCTAGAGCTTTTACAGATGAAGAAATAGAATTGTTTAAAAAAATTGCGTGCTCAAAATACGGAAACGGTAGACCTGTATACCCTCTAGGGTACGGATATATTTTTATGCTTAACACAGGTATTAGATTAGGAGAAGCTTTAGCTTTAAAGTGGAAAGATATAGATTTCGAAAAAGGAAATTTTTTAGTATCAAAAAATGCAGTTATGGCTGTTGACAGATCGACAGATAGTTCAAAAAGAATATTTATGGAAAAATCTAGCCCTAAGACAGCCTCAGGATTTAGACGCATTCCGCTTAATAAAGCAGCACTATTATCTTTAAATGCATTAAAAGAAATTCGGTATTTCGGAGAAAATTCATATGTAATGTCAACAGCTGACAATACGCCCAACAAACAAAGAAATTTTAGTCGTACCTTTGATGCTATGTTGGTGAGAGCAAAAATAGAACCTTGTGGAATTCATGTTCTTAGGCATACCTTTGCTTCTAAACTTTTCAGAGCGGGTATTGACGTGAAGACGGTTTCAAAACTTTTGGGGCACTCATCAACTGAAGTTACTTATAACACATATATTCACCTAATTCAAGAGCAAGAAGTGGCTGCAGTTAAAATCCTAGATAGCATATAAGCTTATGTGAGGGACGCAAATTAGAGAGTAGCGAAACCTACTCCCTAGCCGTTGGTATCAGAGTTGTTGTCAATAACTTCTTTTAACTCATCTTATTTAACAGTCTACATGGACGTGTTCTAATATTATTTAATATTTTTCCTTAGCTCAGTCGGTAGAGCATGCGGCTGTTAACCGCTGGATCGTTGGTTCGAGCCCAACAGGGGGGAGCCAAGAATAAAGTCGCTATTGCATAAATTGTATTTGATAATTGCTATTATGAAGTATGAATGCATAACCATTAGCACCATTTGCTAATACTTCAAATGTCAAATCATTAATTGTTATAACCGATTTTTCTGTTGCTTTGTTTAGCTGGTTCTCTTTTGCTTTTTCTTTTTTTCATTTTTAATACTTCAAGTAATTGTCCTGGTCAAGCAAAATTGTAACAGTGTGACCTAATATTTTTTGAATGAAATCGGGCTTCGAAAGGTGTAAGACCGTTGTTATAAGAATGCGGCCTGAGGTGGTTATACCATAAAAATATGTATTCCTCAGTTGCTGAATCGAGATCCTTATCGCTACGGAAGTGATGCTGGTAAATCAACTCGCTTTTAAAGGTGTTAAAATACCTTTCCATTGGTGCATTGTCATATGGACACCCAGCTTTACTCATGCTTTGAGTGAGATTAACAGATTCACAAAACTCAGTAAATGCTTTTGAAGTGTATTGAGAACCTTGATCACTATGTAAAATCAGGCCGCCTTGGGGAACAGGTTGGGAAGAAAGAGCTTTTTTCAGTGTGTTTATCGCCAGATCGGCATTCATTACTTTGCCATTCAAGCTTGCAATAACAGAGCGGTCGTAAAGATCAATAATTGAGCAGTTATAACGCTTTCTTCCGTCTTCTAAGAACAGGTATGTAAAATCGGTGCACCATTTCTGGTTAACCTTTTCAGCTCTGAAGTTTTGTTTTAAGAGATCGGGGAAAACTTTATGAGTCTGTCCTTTGGAACATCCAGGCTTCTTTCTTTTAAGAAGTGAACACAGTTCAAGTTCCTTATTCATGTACTTGTGAACTGTTGTTTTACTAAGTTTTATTCCTTTCCTGGCAAGAAAAATTCTCATTTTTCGATGGCCGAGCCGACCCTTTGTATTATGATAAATATCTGTGATCTGCTCCATGATTGCTTGTTTTCTGGCTTCAGAACCTGACTTTCTTCTTTTAAGGTAATTATAATAGGCATTTGGGTTAATGTGAAGTCTCCTTAAAAGCCACCTTATACCGAAATGTTTATGATATTTTTCAATAAACCGATAATCCGCTAATCGATTTCCTTTGCAAAGAATGCCGCTGCTTTTTTTAAGAACTCGTTCTCTTTTCTAGCTTCTTCAAGCTGTCTTTTAAGTTTGCGATTCTCTGACATCAAATCATAGTCTTTTTGGGATTGCGGGTTTACTTGGCATTCATCGCGGTATATCTTTATCCAATTGGATACGCTGCCGTGGCTTATGCTATATTCCTCGGCAAGACTTTTTATGGTTCTGCCTTCTGAAAGATGAAGGCGTACTATCCTCTGCTTGAACTCGTTCTCGTAATGTTTCTTTTCTCGTTGTTTCATTTTCTTCTCCTTGTATAGTTATTATACTATATTAGGTTAAGGTGTTACAACTTTATTATACCACGACAAATTACATATCTTTTCTAATTTCTTTATTAGTAAGAATAGTGGGAATCATTAATAAACCACCTATAATATATGCAACGATTGGAAAGCCATAACCGGGCTTCGGATTTAAAAATTCTTCCCATGTAAATGGGTCTGGTACAAATATAAAAGCCCATACTAAAATAAATGCAGCCGTTGAGAATAATCCATCAATAATTACTACTCTCCTAAAAGTTACAACATTTTTATTTTTTATCAATGTATACTTTTTTAAATTCATTCTAAAAACAACACTAATACCTATTGCAATTATAATTATTCCAACAATCCAATTCCAAAACATTTGTGCGACGCCAAGAATTCCCATCACAAATGCAGATAAGACAATATTTCCCGCACTATAAATATCAAGTTTTTGTTTTCTACTGAACAATCTGTTATTATCGCTCATCGGTATGTTACTCCTAAATATTATTTAGAACTGTTGAACTTTTTTGCCTTCCCCTGTAAGTGTCCTTTAACAGTTAGAAAGCGGATCCCCGATAGTATCGGATTAATAGCATTCAGCGGATCATAATAACTGCTGTTGAAATGTTGTTTTCAGTATTAGTTGTTAATCAGTAGACTCTTCTTTCAAGAACTTTTTCAAAAGATTGTTAAAAGCCTTTTCGTCGCACCTTTTCCAAAGAAACTGTATCACACCATTTTCTACATATTCAGCTGTGTAAGAACTGATCATTTCATAAACACCACTTTGGTATATAATTCTTATAGAATCACCACGAAGTTTTGGCGGGTCACCCAAATATTTATAAAATTCAATTTTTTGAAATTCTTTAAGAAAATCTTCTAATTCTGCTTCCGAAAGCGTTTTTGAAACTGTAAATTCGAGGCTGGTCACTGCCGAAACAATTTCTATGCTTTCAATTTTATCAACAGATTCTTTAAAAGAATATGGTTTTGCACAACAACTTGTATATGAGATCAAACCTAAAAAAGTTAAAATAATTATTAATATCAGTTTTTTCATATCCATGTTCCTTTTCGAAATCTAGTCAAATTATGATGAAGTAAAGATTAACATTTTAGCAAATGTTACTTCCCATCATCATTATCAAATCCCTCTTTCCATTCAAAGTCGCGATCAACTCTCCATTTTGATATCGTAAAATTTTCAAGATATTTTTTATAAATGCGTTTCCTGCTTATTTTTCTTTTTTCTGTTTCCGCTTCTTCTTCGGTACTATAAATACCGAAATATGTTACATGAAAAACATCTTCATCTTCAATGTAATATTCATGAGCTAATTCGTATAAATCTACAATCTCTTTGTTTTTTATTTTATAAGCTGTACGAAGACCGATTTTCTCAATTCTAAAACAATTTAACGGATGTTTATTAAATCCGGTTAAGTTTTTATATTCTTCTATTTTTTCTGTAGCTTTTTTTAAAGTAGACAAATAACCAATAGCAAAAGATGATGATATAGGTTCACCCTTTTTATCTTTTCTAACTTCATATGCAAAATTTAATTTATAAAAATATGTTATCATTGTTTCCTCGAATCAATTTAACAATTTTATTGAATTTGTCGTGGTATAATAAAGTTGTAACACCTTAACCTAATATAGTATAATAACTATACAAGGAGAAGAAAATGAAACAACGAGAAAAGAAACATTACGAGAACGAG
>JAQVYP010000025.1:5166-15964 GCA_029004655.1 Oscillospiraceae bacterium
ACATATTTTTATGGTATAACCACCTCAGGCCGCATTCTTATAACAACGGTCTTACACCTTTCGAAGCCCGATTTAATTCAAAAAATATTAGGTTACACTGTTACAATTTTGCTTGACCAGGACAATTCACTACCAGTGCTAAACATTGGGACATTACCTTAGTTGTAAAGAATGTTGCTGAAATAATATTATTCGTAGATGTATATGCGACTTATAAAGGCAAACAGCGTAGCGTTGTAAGAGAACGCGATTATCGAAACGGACGAGTCGTAATAATAATAGAGTACTGCGGAACTGCCACGGGTTTCTTTTAGGATCGTTATACCATCCAGCTTATAATTGGGTATATAACCATCAAGACCTATTTTCTTTAAACTTTTGTAAATACTTTTCATCTGATAAATCTTTATGCCACCAATGATTACATGTATCAAGTATTTCGTTGTCTTTTCTTCTCTTATCAGCTTTAGATAGTGTTAGAAGAATATTAAATCCAGTTTGCAATTCTTTTTCAGGTAAATTACAAATCTCATTGCCGAATTTATTAAATGGCTTATTCCTATTTAAAAGTATTGATTAATAAATATTTCTTTCAATAGTTAAGCATCTCTTCATCTACAGCTCCCTTTTCTTATTGTTGATAAAATTCTATGTATGGTTTACTTCAATCTAAAGTCATTAGATTAGGTCCATTGACTTATTAACTAAATATATCAATGCCAGAGTTATATGCACACCAAATCGCCGAATTGATTTTAGATCGATTCTTATTTAGCAGTAAAGAGAAATTGTTAATAATTACGTTTAAAAGTCATTGTTACATTACTATCAAAATAATTATTTTTTTCCGTTATTTTTACTTTGAATTCAGAATCTTTAAATGTACATTTACCAATAAACATTTGTTTTTCGTTATCATTACTATCAATTATTTGCATAAAAATCGCTTTAGAATCAACATTAGACCAGATAATAGTAAATGGAATAATCTCATTATTAATAGTTATTTGATCATTAACGATTTGATTGTTTGAATTTACATCAAATTTTGCATTATATTGATCACATATCCATGTCGTATTAGGGTAATCATTTGGTCGTTTACCTTTATATGTATCTACATCAGAACAACAAAATAGTATTATTATTAAAATTAAAATAATAAAAACTTTACGCATAAAACTAATCACCTTTCATCTTATTGATCTGTTCTTGCCGAACACAATAGCATCAGTTAGCTAGTCGTTTAAAGTTATTTTGTGTATGTTCTTTTAAATTTATTATATCATTAATTTACATTTATGCAATATTAAATCGGTGGTTAAACCATCAAATTATAAAATACTGCCGGGGCTTGTCGCCCCGGCAGTGTGTTTTATTTTGTTAAAATTCTATTTTACCAATCTTTCGCGATGATTGTATAGGCGTTTTCTGGTTCGAGAACAATATCATCCTCTGTTAATGTTCCATTTAAGAACTTATAAAGCTGGTCGTATGTTGATCTTGCATAAGGGTCGGTGGCAGAGGCGAGTTCTGGTACTTCATGGGAGCCGCCCATATAATAGAATAGATGCCAGTCCATAATCCCGGTCTTTACGCCGTAGAGCATATAACACTTGAACCCAGTAAGGCTCTTTTTGTTTGTCGCATCACCACCGAATTCCATTTCAAAGCTGATTCCGTTGGGTTCAATAATATTCCACGCACGCTCAAAGGTTTGTTTTGCGGTTTGGTGACCGAAATAATCTGAATAGGCATAGTTGTTAGGAAAACCGGGTTGTCCGGAGAAGAAGTTGCCCTGCATATTTATCTTGTCAAAGCCAAAGATCGCATTGGAATCGCAACCGCTCGCACCGTGGAACGGTATCCAGCAGGAAAAATAACCAAGCTTACGAACATAGTCGGTAAAGCTGCGTACAATCTGGGTTAGAGCGGCGTCTGATGGATCGATGCTTTCTTCGAACCAGTAAAAGCCGGCAAGCTCAATAGCCTTGTAAGCTTTTTCTGCGAAACGCTTTATCTGTTCATCAACCAACCAATTAACGGCAGCTTTCATATCATCGACATTCGCAAAGTCAAGCATTCTGCCGTCCACCTCGCCGAATTCTTTAACTCCGACATCGGGAGGGAAAACAGTCATTACAACGCTTAGCTTCTTATTATCGCCCAAAGCGGATTGTGTGCAAAGCGCTGCCAGCTCAAGAGCGTCTAAATTACCGCCGTCAGCGAATATACCTTTGTCTACATAGCGCTGCCAGTCCGACTTAGTAAGCCCACCATTTTTTGCGCTATATATAAAACTTGGTGTAGGTAAAAACAAAAACGAGTCAAACATTCGCCCTTGTATTTTGCCGTCCAAGGTATAAGCGACAGCAGGCAAAAACTTGTCTTTTGTGAAGCTTGGTTGTTCTGAATCGACGGTGACGTATGAGAGCATTGTATTGGATGGGGTAGATTTGTTGTTCATGTTGGTCTCCTGTTATCATTAAGTATTAGCGATAGTATAACATAAAAAGCTGAATTTTTGCAAATTTATAAGAAGAAAAATCAGAGATATATTCGCTTATTAGAAATGTTATACCAGGGTATGCTTTTTCTTACAGACCGCTGCTCCCATACCGTACAAAGCGGTAATCATTAGCAGTACAAGGGGCAGCAGTTTGGAGCCATCGCCCGTTGGAGGGACATTTGGGTCATTGTCAACGGTGGAGATGTTTGATTCGTGCGCTGAAGATTCTATACCGCCGCATTGGGTGTCATCAACACTGACCGGGATTAGCCAAAACTCAAGGTATTTGTAGGTTCCGATTTTTGATGTATCATATGTGACCGATGTTCTTCCATCAAAACTGTTGCTTGCCGCAACCATTAAAACAGTATTGTCGAAACTCGGAGCGATGTTTATCGCCACCGAGCCGCCCTTTATAATAGGCGAACCGCTTGATATTACAATACTCCTGGTGGTAAGAATCGCATTAAACAAGTCCGAGCTTACTGTACCTCCAGAAATGATTACAGCTTTATTTCCCATGTGTCTAATTGCGATCGAACCATTTCCGCTTGCACTCACTGTACCGCCTGAAACACTTATAGTGCTTGCGTTCCGAGTATATATTGCAATTGAATTGTCTCCGCTTGCACTCACTGTACCTCCTGAAACGTCTACGATGCCCATGTAATATGCGATAAAAATTGTATATGAGTTATTTCCGCTTGAGTTCACCGTACCGCCAACAATGTTAACTGTGCCGGAAAGCTGATTATCAATTGTGCACATAGAGTTTTCGCTTGAACTCACCGTGCCGCCGGCAATAATAAGTTTGCTTCTGTTCAGAATCGTCTCGTATCCGCCGCCTTTAACGATGCCTTTTTTGCCGTCACTGTTGTCCGTAATAGTTAATGTGCCCCAGTTATTTTGGATGATGGTTGAGCCACCACTTATAGTTTTGCCGTTTAGATCAAGGGTGAAGGTTTTACCTTTATCGTTAAAGATAGGTTGTCTGAGCTCAATGTTATTCATCAGTTGAATAGTGGACCCACTCTCGCCTTGGTCAAATGCCTCTTGAAGGTCGGTATAGAATTTTTTACCGATTCTTGCTACTGCTGTACTCGGTCCAAATCTGAAGTATTTATAATTATAGATGATAAAAGTATAATTATTCATATCGTAGGTGAAAAGCAGCCTTAACTTGTAGTCAGCTAACAAGTCCCCATCGTAATCGGTGCTGGCACTGAGCTGTATATCTGTGCTTAAAACTGGGATTGCACTCATTGCCATCCCGCGTCCCTTGATTATGGGTGTGCCGCTTGAGATTACAATTGAATCATTTCGCCTTAAAACACAAATGCCAACACCATTCACGCCTGTGGCATTAACGATACCTCCGGAAATATCCACAGTGTAGGTGCTGCTGTTATTGATCGCGTTTCCATTATTAGCGGTATTTTCAATCAATCCGCCCTTTATTTCGAGAACAGTATCAGTGCCTTGGTCGCGAAAATAAGAGATAAAAATCGTGCCATATTTGGAATTTGTATTTGCACTGGTTATTTTAGCCGTGCCACTGATGGTAGTTTTCCCGCTGCCAAAGATGTAAATTGCAATTCCATCTCTCGCCTTCACGACACCCCCAGAAACGTTCAAGGAGCCGACAAACTGGTTGATAATTGTAGCAACTCCAGTAGAACTTACCGTTCCGCCAGTTATTTCTACGCTACCGATGCTGCAGTTATTTATCGTGAACCCGATTCCTGTGTTTTCCACTGTACCACATTCAATGGCAAGGCTTCCACCGTATAGAACAATTGTATCACTCTCCGGAGCTTGACATGTAACCTTACCATTCTTTTCAGATGTGCTATCGGTAATTGTTAGTTTACCGAGTCCGTAATGGCATATAACGTTAGAACTGCTGCTAATTAGTGTCTTGCTGTTCAGGTCGAGGATGGTGGCATTGTTTGTTGTAAGGGTTAGTTCTGTTGTGCTTACATCAGACAGGAGCTGAATATACACTGTGCTGTTGGGAGAGCTGTTCGCAGCGCTTACAGCATCGATAAGGTTGCCGCTGCTTATCCAATCGGTAGGTATTTCATCGCCTTCACTCAAGATACCCCAACGTGCTTGTGGAGAAGGCTCAGCCATAACTGAAACCGGTTGCAAAGTTACTGCTATGCATAATGCAAAAAGCATGCTCAAAAACCATTTTTTCATGTTTAAATTTTTTCTCCGTTTTCGTTTTGGTTGTAATCGAAGTAGATGTTGAGGTTCTTGTTCCCGTAAAGCTTTTATTATCTTGTCGCCGTCAAGGTTTAATTGGGTCTATGTGTATTCACTTGAACTATATTTGCGCTTCCTGTTTTTGTAAGACAATTGTTGGTTTGCGTATATATACTATTAACATATATTTTCTTTTGTGTCAACAGCAGGAATTTATTACTTTTATTATGGATTTATCCTCATCATCAATATTTCTATATATAATTATCGGTTGAAAAGCGAAAACCTTAAAAAAGCACCCACTATTAGATGGATGCTTAAATTTGTAATTTAGTTGAACTGGGAAATATACTAACTACATAATTTCAACTGCTGAGATTTCGGACTCGTACGCAGTCTTTAAAAGTTTTGCAATTACTTTGCGATTATAACAAAGAGTTAAATCGCTGGTTTTTTTGAGTTCGAATGCTTTTTGCCAACACTCAAAAACGGTTTTATAAAGTAAAGCAAGCTCTGTTTGACTATACTTTTCGAAGAACTTCCATGCATACCACTTTAACGCTCCAAATGTGCCGAGCGCATATTCCATACCCCAGCAATTAGCGTATTTTGCATCCTCGCTTTCAAACATATCAATCAACCTGGGATAAGCCGCAAGTCCCTGTGCATTCGGGCACCATTCCTCGCCATTCAAATGAGCCTTTGCAAGGGTGATTGTGTCTTTTATAATTTCCTCCTGCGATTTGTTTATTTTACCTGTTACAGTAACTACATTAAGCATCGGCATTTCACGGTTGCCGAGCTTTGCATAATCCATTTCTTCGGTTTTGCCGTTGATACAAAGGGTTGCAAGTTTCTGCGTTTCGTCATCATATCCAGTGATAAGTCCCCATTCAAGAACGCCTATATCCCAGGCTATTACAGGAATACCACGATCAATGCTTGCTCTTAGTTTCGGCAAGGTGTCATTTCTTGCGTCGTTTAGTACATTTTCAGGTTGCCAGCAACAGCTGACGAATGTTGTTTCAAGTCCGCCGTTTAAAATCCATGTCGGCTGTCTGCCGAAATCCCATATACTTGTTTCGCTTGGGCATAGGTCAGCTGAAATCCACATACGAAAGGCGAATCCGCTTGTAGCTACAATATCCTCCGAAAGCTCGCTATATGGGCTGTTTTTTACCGCGCAGGATAGAGACTTTGCAAAGGAAAAGAGATAGCCGGTTGAGTCATGTACATCATTCCACGTTACATCAAGTTTTTTCATTGTTATGTCTGTACCTTTCTTGTTGAGAATTATTATCTATATACTTTTTCAAAAAGCCCAAAATTTCCATCGAACAATCAACAACACGGTTGCGGTTATAATTTCTACTCGTAGAAAAATATCCAAAGTAACCCCATGGGTCCTTTGTCTGTGTTCCCCAATCCCAAAGACCGTCTGTGTTACGGTTTTCTAAAAGCCAGTCAACAGATTTTGAAAGATAAAAAGACGATCCCCTGAAATTGTTTATATAATTAAATGAGTGCATCCATCGTCTTGTTTGCTTGTAAACAAAGCTATCGGGCAGTTTTGTAGGACAATCTCTCCAAAAATGTCCGTGATAATAAGCGTGTTCTCCATAATGGTGAAGCATTGCGTTTTCAAGAGCCGGTGGTATATTTTCACGGCGTTTTAACAGCAACTCAAATTGAAGTGGCACTAGTCGATCTTCTTTTGTCCAAAAAACCTCGTGCTGGGCATCTCGCTCTCTTTCAAATGAGTATTCGCCACCCGAAAAAGTACGCTCCGCAATGTAAAGCCATTCGCGATATGTCCTGTCACACAGCTCGTTGTATGGCTTGATAGCTTCGATAGCATTACATATTGTAGCGGTTTGCCAAGGAATGTCCCTCTCGTTTTTATCATGCAGTTTCTCGTGACTTGTCCCTCTCAAAAAGTCTTCGAGATAGTAATAAGCCATTTGTAGGATTTCTCTGTCATCAATAGTAAGCCCTAAGCTGTGTCAAAAAGTATATCCATGATTTCATCTGCGGTAAGTTCGGGTGTAATTTCCCACCCCATTGCAAGAACCCCCGCTACATAGGGAATACCCCAACTTAATCCTCCTTCGCCGGTATATTGGTAAGTAATATCTCCCTTGCTGAAATACTCTTCCGCAATTGTCCTGAATCGCACAGGGGCGAGGATATCATTTTTATTACCCATGTTCGGAATACTTAAAAATCCGGGCTTACACAAAGAGACATCTTCGGGATTGTCAAAATCATATCCGCATGCCCCGATCATTCCATTTTCGCTTGAACAGTCAAGAACTAAAATTCCCGCTTCGGTCGCGCGTTCAACGCTTTCAAGATATTTTTCACCGTTTATCCAATCATCGTTAGAAGGCGTGGGGGCACCGGAAATACTTACAACCCTAATCTTTTCGCCGTCGGGGAGATTTTTGTTCGTTTCAACAATCCAATCGAAAGCGTCGGCATAATAGGTTGCGTTTCCTTTCCAAGATGGTGTGGCGGCGTAATATATTTTCGCACCGGGTGCGGTTCCTACTGTTTCACCGACAAGCAGGCTTATAACTGCGGGGCCGTGAATACTGATTTCGGATTCACAGCCGAAATCCTTATATTCAATTATTTTACCCGCATATTCGGGGTGACTGTCGATATATAAGGGTTGGTCGATGATTGCTACGGTTACACCTTTTCCCGTGATGCCCTTATTATGTATGGAACGAATACCAAGCCCAGGATTTTTTCTCGCCTCCATTATATAATCCGGCTGATACTCATCTCGGGATGGCATTTTTTCTCTTGTCGGAAATATTGTTTTTTCGTTAAACATCAGAGTTAGTATGTTTTTATCGAAAGACGAAAGGTCTGCAACTAAGATATCAGCGTTTCTTACATCATCGAAATCTTTTATGGGAAAGACCGCGTTATCAGTTGTTTTTTCAAATACATAATAAGCTGGTTTTTTTCGGTGAATGGATAATCACCTATTTTCCATTCTACAAACATATAACTTTTCCCATCTATTTGTTTTAGATATTTTTTATTTTTCTCATTTCAAACGTCATTCCTTTCGCTATTTGTATTTTCTATTTTACTATTATTTTGAAATTGTGTCAATAATTATTCTGTTTTTCTATTTACAAATACTTTTTTTAGTATAGAATGAATGTAAAATAAGATAGTTTGGAGGGGCTCATGAAAAAAATTAAAATTGGTGTAATAGGTGCTCGTAGAGGCGCAAGTATGATTAACTACAGTAAACGGGCAGAAAACGCTGAAATTGTGGCAATTTGCGATAAGTCTACAAAGTTGTTAGAAAATCAAAAGAAAAACTTAGATGGTCTTAAAATAGCCTTCTACGAACATTTTGATGATTTTATCAAACATGATATGGATGCAGTTGTTCTTGCGAACTATGCTAATGAACATGCTCCCTTTGCAATAAAAGCCATGCATTCTGGGAAACATGTGTTTTCTGAGGTTTTACCTGTACAAACAATGAAAGAAGCCGTTGAACTTGTCGAAGCGGTAGAAGAAACCGGTTTAATTTATGCATACGGTGAAAATTACTGCTATATGCCTGCACCATACGAAATGCGAAGGCTATACAGAGAAAACAAAATCGGTGAGTTTGAGTACGGCGAAGGGGAATATATCCATAATTGCGAGCCTATATGGCCATCGATTACATACGGTGAAGAAGATCATTGGCGTAACAATATGTATTCAACCTTTTACTGCACGCACTCATTAGGTCCGATTATTCATATAACAGGTTTACGCCCGGTTTCAGTTGTTGGATTTGAAGGAACCAAAAACGAACGCAATCTAAGAACAGGTGCTAAAAGTGGTCAATTTGGGATAGAAATGGTGACTCTTGAAAATGGCGGTATAGTTAAAAGCATTCAAGGCGGGTTATATGAAAATTCTATTTGGTATTCAATTTACGGTAGTAAAGGACGAATAGAATGTGCGCGCGAAGATGCCGAGGATGGTCATATTGAGCGTGTTTATGTTAGAAGTGATAAGGTTTCAGGTGAATATAAGCAAGTTTTTGAGAGTTATAAACCCGAAAGAGATCATGATGCTATAGGGCGGGATTACGGTCATGGCGGTTCTGATTTTTATACGATGTACCACTTTGTAGAAAAAATCAAAGGCAACCCAGATGCTGATATTATTGATGCTTATGAAGCTTTAGATATGTTCTTACCGGGTTTGTTTGCATACCATTCAATTTTAAATGGCAGTAAGCCAATGCAAATTCCTAATTTGAGAGATAAGAGTATTCGCGACGATTGGAGAAATGACACATCTTGCACAGATCCGAAAGTAGCAAAAGATATGCTTCTTCCAACCGCTAAAAATGGCACACCTGATATTAATGATGGCATTTATGCGCATGTGAAACGCTTATGGGGAAAGTAATATTAATTCAAGCAAAATAGTTACCGTTGTTGGCAAGAACCAACAACAGTTTTTTCTAATATTATAAATAAAAGTAGTGGCTTGCACAAATAAGTATTGACATATAGCTATTTTAAGTATATAATGATAACGAGGAAGGATAAAATGGACATTACAAAAGTCAATCAGAATTTTTCGCTTGCGATTAAGGAAGTAGAACAACGCGGAATGATAACAATAAAAAAGTATGGAAAAGACTCTTATGTCTTAATGACGAATGATTTTTTTAGAAACCTTGCAACCTATTTCAAGAACTCAGAACCGTTAGATTTTGAACAGATAGAAAGAGGTGAAATAATGGACCGACACTATAAACTACACGAAGCCATGTTAATAGTTTTACAAAACGCGCCTAATAAGAAAATGAGATATACAGATCTTGCGGATGAAATTTGGGAAAGAAAACTTTATACAAGGCAAGATGGTAATAAAGCGACATCAGGACAAATTTATCTTAGAGCAAGAAATTATAACAAACTATTCGAAATTGTTGATAAGCACTATATCGTTATAAGATAAGTGTTATCTCAATAAAAATAATTACCGTTGTTGGCTAAAACCAACAACGGTATTTTTTTATAAACTTCATAACTGCGAGCGTAGCGAGCATCATCACTTTTATTCCCTAACTCTTTCCTACACGAGCCGCCAATCTATCAAGCATCGAAGCATGTGCCGGTTCAATTGTTGTCAGCGGCAATCTGACCTCATCGGTGCAATATCCCCTTTGTGACAAAAGATATTTGACTGGTATCGGGTTGACTTCGCAGAAAACACCTTCCATAAGCGGCAGAAGTTTCAGCTGTCTGTCAAGAGCTGCTTTTGAGTCGCCACTAAAGTAATACGAACATATTTTCCCAACACTTGCGGGGAGAAAATTCGATAACACAGAAACAACACCAATTCCACCAAGTGAAAGCAGCGGTAGTATCTGGTTGTCGTTACCGGAATAAAGAGCCAAAGAGTCGCCACAGAGGCGTACCATTTCTGCAATTTTTGGAATATTCGTACCCGACTCCTTAACCGCGACTATATTTGGATGCTTAGACAGCTCTACGTATGTTTCAGGCTCGATGTTGACTCCAGTCCTTGTCGGCACATTGTATATAATAATCGGTACTTCTGATGCATCCGCTATCGTCTCATAATGCTTAACAAGTCCAGCTTGAGTTGCTTTGTTATAATAGGGTGTCACAACAAGCGCGGCGTCACATCCGGTTTCAGCCGCTTCACGAGTTAGCTCAACCGCAGTTGCGGTGCTGTTGCTTCCAGTGCCGGCGATTATTGGGACCTTTGCACCTGAGTGGCGCACGGCAAACTCAACTAACCTTAGCCTTTCACATGCGCTCAGGGTTGCTGCTTCACCCGTAGTACCGCATACAACTATTGCATCGATGTCGTTATCCGTCTGAAATTCAAGCAAACGACCGAAGCTTATAAAATCTATTTCACCATTCTTAAACGGCGTGACCACAGCGGTCGCCGTTCCTTGGAACACAACAGGCTTTTTCATCGGATTAACCATCCTTAAATTATTGATTTCTTTCCGATTTTCAACAAATTTCGCGCTTTTTGTCTTTTTTATTTACTGTTGAAATCGGG
>JAQVYP010000026.1 GCA_029004655.1 Oscillospiraceae bacterium
GAGGATTTTGTTTGTGAGACAAGGCGGAGGACGAAGGCGGGCTATCGCCCGCCGAGAACGACAACGCAGTCTCGCAAACAAAAGACCGCGAAGATTGGTTGATTTTTATTTGGAATTAGTATTAAACTAAGGGTAAATATTATAAACTCAAAAAAACATGGGGCGGCAAGGTTTAACACTTGCCGCCCCATGTTGTGCTTAGTTTAATCTTGAATCCAGAGATGAAATATCAAGGGAAGCCTGAAATTTGAAAAATGGGTAAAGCTTTTCTAAAATTTCCCGAACTCCATTTATGTGATCGCTTTCGATATTAATAGGCATTATTGGATCATGAACGCTAAGTCGGAGTAAAAACCAACCGTCATTAACAGACACTCTAATTCCCTCACGATTGTCATCGGCAATTTTAAAAGAAGGCTCTGCGTTTACAAATTTCTCAAAAGCTGATATTACCTTTGTACCGTAGTCTTTAAAGTCTGGGCAGGTTATGCTGAACCTTAATTCGTCCGACTCAACAGGGCACTTTAGAGTACCGATAAGGTCGTCCAAGTCTTTGCCGTTCTGGCGAAGGTCTGCCAGTTTAATGATAATTTTAGTCACTAAATATGCGCCGTCATCAAGAAAATAGTTTTCTCTTAATGCTGCATGACCTGATGTCTCAATTGCGAGTGGGCTGTTGGTTCCTTCTTGACAAAGGCGAATAGCCTCATTGATAACATTGCGGTAACCACGCTTAAAACGATGGTGCTTTCCGCCAAGGTCTTTTTCAATAAAGATTTTCAAACCGTAAGAAGTCACGCTATCTGTAACAATGGTTGCGCCGGGATTGTTTTCAATAACAATGGCAGCAGCGAGTGCAACAAGTCGGTTACGATTTATTTCACTTCCGCTTTTGTCAACACAACCGGCACGGTCAACGTCGGTGTCAAAAATGATTCCGAGGTCAGCGCCTGATTTTGTAACAGCACCACAGATACTTTCCATTGCGGCTTCGTTTTCGGGGTTTGGTATATGGTTGGGAAACATTCCGTCAGGAGTTAAATACACACTTCCTGTAGTGTCAGCACCGAGCGGCTTCAACACATCGGCAGCATAGAAGCCGCCAGCGCCGTTTCCTGCGTCTACAACGATATGAAAGCCTTTAAGCGGCAACTCACCTTCGCTCATTTTTAGCCCATCACAAATCATTTTGCGTAGTCTGGCGGAGTATGTAGCCATGAAATCGGTGGGGATTATTTTTCCCTCGGAAATTGCAGGTCGCTCATCACTTTGGGCAATTTTAATAATTGCTTCAATATCGCAACCGTCTAGACCGCCATCCTTTGTAAAGAACTTCAAGCCGTTGCGGTCGGCAGGGTGATGACTCGCTGTTATTTGAACAGCACCGTCTGTATCTGCGTCAACGGTAGTCATAAACATGGCAGGGGTAGAGGATAATCCGCAATCCAAAACTGTTATTCCGGCTTTTCTAAAAGCTTCAATTACACAAAGTTTAATTCGGTTGGCTGTGATCCTTGAATCATGACCGACAGCAACTTTTAAATTGCCAAATGGTTTTCCGTATTTTTTGGAAAGAAACATTGCAAAGCCGGCGGTTATGTCGGTAACAGCCGGATCGGTAATATTAATTTCACCACCAAAGATGTCGCTTGCAACACCTCTGATATCGGTTCCACTTTTTAATGACATATAGTTTTTCATAACATTCTCCTTTATTATACTAATCCAATTTTAATGATTCCAAATATTGGACGTTCTTTAGTTTGAATTAGTATTATACAAAAGTACCCGAAAAATAACCTGCACTTAAAAACCCGATTGTGACAAGTGCCATTCCTAGTATTGTCCATAAAAGCGCTTCCCAAAATATTTTTAGTGAGGTCTTTTTTGCACTATTTTTACTCATTTTCAACACTCCGATATGTTTTTTGCCGTATATTGATAGTGTTGACAAATATATATTAAAAAACCAAAATTTATCCGGTTGTCATTTAATCCCAAACAGCTTGTCCCTTTAATAATATATTATTAGGGTCTGCTTGCATGAGAGGGAGGGGCTGTTATGACCGCCTTTTTAGATAAAACAGGACGACTTAAAATCACTTTGAATTCTGAAGAAATATATGAGTACAAAATCATCGGGATAATAATTGACCATGAATCGCCGCAAAACGAAAGTGCATTATTGAATTTATTAGCTATTGCAACGTTAAAAACCGGATTCTCGCCTAAAACGGATGAGCTTTCGATTGAAATTTATCCATCGAATGATGGAGGATGTGTCATCTACTTTATCCCTGAACAAAGCGAAAAGATATACACCGTAAAACCACAAAAGAATCAAAGAAAGCAACTGACTACTGCCTATTATTTTGATAGCTCCGAAGAAATGATTTTAGCAATACAAAGGTTATTTTTAAACGACAAGCTAAAAAAAATCAAAAGCGATTTATATTTATATTTTGATAAATATATAATTATATTTTTCCCTAACGAAAGTGAGAAAAACGATATATCCATTTTAATTGAGTACGGTTACAAAATTGCCGAGCGGTCACTCGTATCAATAATTTTGGAGCACGGAACCCAAATTGTTCAAAATAACGCAGTCAACCGTATCGGCATGGCATTCAAGGATGCACAGGATTAAGAGATTTTAGGCACTTCACGGTTTCTGCAATATTATCTGAATTGAAAATGTAGTTTCCTGCAACCAACACAGTAGCACCGGCATTTACAGCTAAAACGGCTGTTTCTGCGTTGATTCCACCGTCAACTTCAAGGTCTACTAACAAATTTCTTTTCTCACATTCAGCTTTTAATGTTGACAATTTCTGGAGAGAATTCATAATAAAACTTTGACCACCAAAACCCGGCTCAACCGACATCACGAGCACCATATCGCAAAGCTCCAAGAATTCGAATATTTCGCTCGGTTCGGTTTTTGGCTTAATAGTGAGGCAGGTCTTGCAACCGAGTTTACGGATTTCAGTTAATGTTGACCTGACAGGTGAACCGGCCTCATAGTGAAAGCCCAAAATATCAGCAGCTGTAGCAAAATCCTTTATATATCTGTGGGGCTGGTCGATCATCAAATGCACATCAAGCGGAAGCGTGGTGTGCTTTTTTATCGAATTAATTATCGGCATTCCAAAAGAAATGTTTGGAACGAAATTGCCATCCATAACGTCAATATGGATCATATCGGTTCCGGCAGCCTTCATAATTTCCAGTTGTGGCACAAGATTTAGAAAATCTGCGCCTAAGATTGAGGGTGAAACCTTAATCAAAATATCACATCCATTAAATTACTTCTTATATATTGTAACCAAAACTTAGCCTGCGGTCAATATGATTAAAAGCTTAAATTTAGCATAAAATTTTAATTAACAGTACAATAACTTGAATTTAACATATAAAAGATATATAATAACTTTAATTTTTAATATGAAACGTATGTAGGATGGAGATTATATGAACATTATTATTGTTGGATGCGGTCAAGTAGGCGTGCGTATCTCATCAGCACTTTGCAGGCTTGGACATGATGTAGCTGTAATTTCACGAAGTGCAGAACAATTTGATGATTTGCCTGATGATTTTGACGGTATAACAATTTCGGGAGTTCCTATGGATTTAGAAGTGCTTAAAAGTGCCGGAATAGTTGCGTGCGATGTCCTAGCGGCAGTTACTCCTGATGATAATCTTAATATTGTTATTTCGCAGATTGCACGTGAAGTTTATAATGTTCCTAATGTTGTGACACGCATTGTTGACCCTACTCGTGAGGATGTTTTTGAAGATATCGGACTAAAAACAGTTTGTCCTACTAAACTAGTTGCAAGTACATTGCTAAATGTAATTTTGGGAAACGAGAGCAATGATAAGGTAATGTTTGGAACTCATACCGCCCAGTTTTTCGTAAGAAGTGATAAGCACTGGACAGGCAGAAAAATCAGTCAGATTCCTGCTTACGATAATGAGATTATTTATGGAGTTTACAATTCTGACGGCAGCTTTGAAGTTGCAAACAATTTGGACAGAATTGTTGAAGCAACTGATCGAATCGTGTTTTCGAGTATTATTGATTAAAAAATAGCGTGTTGCTGTTTTATGGAGGACTATATGAGAGTAGTAATCGTTGGTGGAGGCAAGGTTGGTTATTATACTGCCAAAACCCTAAAAGAACATGGTGTGGAAGTTAAAGTAATAGAAAAAAATCCGCAAATATGCATGAAGATTGCGAACGAGCTTGATGTGGCGGTTTTATGTGCTGATGGAACTACTGTTGAAGCTATAGCACAAGCAGGGACAAGCAAAGCCGATGTATTTATCGCAGTTACTGGAAGTGATGAAGATAATATCGTGTCATGCGAGCTTGCAAAACGCAGATTCAAAATAAAAAAAGTTATATCGCGAGCGAATAACCCTAAAAACATTAAGATTATGAAATTGCTTGGTGCAGATCTTGCAGTTTGCAGTACACAGGTGATAACAAATCTTATTGAAATGGAGGTAGATAGTGAATTAAAAATGCTTGCGACTCTAAGCAGCGGCGAGGCAGGTATTGTCGAGGTTGTTATACCAGACGGTTTTAACCTTAAAGAGCAGCCGCTTTCACAAATTGATTTGCCAAAAAACTGCATTATAATTGCAGCAGTTCGCGATGATAAGATGATTATTCCTAATGGTGAAACTGTATTAAAATCAAGTGATCTTTTAACAGCAGTAGTATCACATGAAAGTCAAAAAGCTTTTAAAAAGATATTTTCAAAGAAATAGGAGAATCATATGTCACATATTAACACTAAGTGTATTCAAGAAGGTTGGAATCCAAAGGCGGGCGAACCAAGAGTGTTGCCTATATATCAAAGCACCACATATAAATATGAGGATGCTAAAACTTTAGGAGATTTGTTTGATTTCAATATTGGAGGGCATTTTTACACGAGACTAAGCAATCCGACTCTTGAAGCAGTTGAAAAGAAAATCAACGCTCTAGAGGGCGGCGTAGGTGCGATGCTTACTTCTTCAGGTCAGGGAGCAACCACTGCGGCCATTATGACAGTTTGTCATCAGGGAGACCACATTGTTTCTTCAAATTCTGTATACGGCGGCACATTTAATCTGTTAAATGTAACACTTTGCAAATTGGGAATCGAGACTTCTTTTGTTTCCCCCGATGCAACTGATGACGAAATTTCGCGCTTGATAAAGCCCAACACAAAGCTGCTTTTTGGCGAGTCGCTTGCCAACCCTGCTCTTACCGTTTTTGATATTGAACGTTGGGCAAAAATTGCTCATAAAAACAGCTTACCATTGTTTGTAGATAATACATTTCCAACGCCGATTAATTGCCGCCCGTTCGAGTGGGGTGCAGATATTATTGTTCATTCAACTTCAAAATATATGGATGGTCATGCGGTTACACTTGGCGGTGTTATAGTTGATTCAGGTAATTTTGACTGGACAAAATCACCACGTCATACTGATTTCTGTGCACCCGATGATTCTTATCATGGACTTGTTTATCCGGATAAGTTTGGGAAAGCTGCATTTATCTTTAAGGCGCGTGCGCAGATTATGAGAGATATCGGCATGCAAATGTCTCCAATGAACGGGTTTTTGCTTAATTTGGGACTGGAAACCTTGCATCTGCGTGTACCTGTTCATTGCCAAAACGCGCAAAAGGTTGCCGAATATTTACAAGCGAATGATAAAATCTCTTGGGTTAATTATCCGGGACTTAAAAGTAATAAGTATAATGATTTAGCACAAAAATATATGCCCTGCGGTACCAGCGGAGTAATTTCATTTGGTATAAAAGGTGGTCGTGCAGCGGCGGCTAAATTCATGGAAAGCACAGAACTTGCTGCAGCGGTTGTGCATGTGGCTGATGCCAGAACCAGCATTTTGCACCCGGCTTCGACAACACACAGACAGATGAGCGATGAGCAGTTAGTCGAGTGTGGAGTAACCCCCGATTTAATAAGAATGTCGGTTGGAATTGAGTATATAGATGATATTATTGCTGACATTGATAATGCATTGAAGAAGTGCTAATCAGCAAAAAATAAAAAATGGTTGCAGAACACGTCAATGTGTTCGCAACCATTTTAATTTAGTATAAAGTTTTAGCTAATTGTTTTAGATATTCTTTTAAATCATTTCCGATTTCCTTGTGTGTCAGTCCAACCTCTATATTGGCTTGCAAAATCCCAAGCTTATTTCCCATATCATAACGCTTGCCTGTAAAATCGACACCAATCATACCGTCACGACGAGCAAGAGTTCTCATCGCATCTGTAAGTTGAAGCTCACCGCCTGCACCATTAGGTGTATTGATTAGTATTTCAAATATTTCAGGGGTAAGCACACAACGACCAAGAATTGAAAACAATGACATTATTTTATCCGGAGACGGTTTTTCAATCATATCATCAATACCGTACATGTTACCCTGTAAATGAGCTACATTCATGGAGCTGTATTTAATTATAGCTTCACGAGTTACTTCTTTAATGCCGACTACGCCCTTGCCATATTGCTCATATGCACGGCACAACTGACCAATTGCCGGATCTTCTCCGATAATTACATCGTCACCGTAAAGGACGGCAAAAGGGTCGTTACCTACGAATTGTTTGGCACACAAAACGGCATGACCTAGACCATGTGTCTCTTTTTGCCTGATATAAAAGATATTCGCGAGGTTTGCCAAACTATTCATTTCCTGCAAAACATCATTTTGGCCTTTGGCCTCAAGATTTGCTTCCAACTCAAACGAGTGATCGAAATGATCTTCGATTGCGCCTTTTCCACGGTTGGTTATAATGAGTATGTCAGTAATACCGGACTTAACAGCTTCTTCAACAATATATTGAATTGCAGGCTTGTCGACTATTGGCAACATTTCTTTTGGGATAGATTTGGATGCCGGTAAAACTCTTGTTCCAAATCCGGCAGCGGGAATGACAGCTTTCCTTATCTTTGATATTTCCATAATAACCTCACAAAAAAATATTGTTTATAACATTAATGCTGATAGAATATCTGAAAAAAATGAAAACATCCAAATCCATCCAACAAATGCTGTCAAAATTGGAACAATAATTCCTATTGCAACAGCAATACCTGTTGAAGTTCCTCCGTGCAGGGTAAGTTCAAACGAACTCATATCGGGTCGCTGTGATTTTAGCTCCACTATCTTTTTAAGAGTATGATTTCTATATAAGCTGTTGGCATAAACGGCTGATAAAACATACAAAGCTAAGAGTAAAAATGCAAACACAGATCCAATAATTAAGTAAGGTATTCTGGATAAAAATTCCGGCAAACATTTTTCAATATTATTGTTCATGATTTCGTCAATCTTTGAGTTGTTTTGAGAATTATTGTTTTCATAAATAGAATTGTTATTGTTATCGTAATTATAGTTATAACTGAAGCTGTAGCCATTATCGGTGGAAATATATGGTGCAGCTTCTTTAAATCCAGCTACAATTCCATCATAAATCGGGCTTAAAGAATATAACATTGTTCCGCTTATTATTACTGTAAGGGCTATCCAAATTGCAAGAATAATCGATCCAACCTTATACATTTTGCGGTAGAAAAACCATACAAAAGGTATTTTCAACAAAAATCCAAAAAGGAATACCGGCCAGTTCCATGAAGCAAAAGAGCCTCTGCCTGCATGTTGCGCAAATTTAGGGATGAAATATTCCTGCTTTGAACCAACAAATGCAGCAATGTCTGCTGTAGCAACACCATCAATTGAATCGGGAACAGGCACCACCTTTGGGGGCGGTGGATATTGTCCTGCGCCATATTGTGGCTGGCCATACTGAGGCTGGCCATACTGAGGTTGACCATATTGGGGATTCCCTTGTGGTGCGCTGTTAAACGGAGGTTGACCATTCGGAGGATTTCCTTGCGGTCCTTCATATTGTCTGGGATCAGAATATGTAGACTGCGTTGGAACAACGTATGGTGGCGGAGTCACAGGTCTGTTTTGCTCAAAAGCTGCTTGGGATACAGGAAGTACAGCTCCGCAGGATTTGCAGTATGAATAGTCATCTTCATTTTCTGTACCACACTGGCTGCAAATGCGAAGATCTTGTTTTTGTTCGTTCATTAAATAGCCTCCTAAATAATAATCATATTAATAATAGTTGGGAACCAACTTATTGCCAGTACTGCTATAAACAACCACAGAGTACTTACCCTTCCTTTTTTTGAAAAGGCAGCTGCTCTGTCTTCCTGAAGACTGTTGGAATTTATGCTTTTAATTGATTCAATGGTAAATTGCTTATACCACCAGTCGCCATAAATACCGCATATAATTCTAACAGTTAACGAAACAACAGCTCCTACAAGCGTTAGCAATATGGGAAATAATCCGATTGTATTAATGTTTGCAATCAGTGCATTTGCCATATCTAATTGGGTATAACCTAGAGGAAGCGTTCCGGCAATGGATGATATTGCAATGTTTAGTGGCAAGGAAGTTATTGAAATTGCTAGCATCAAAATTGAAACAAGTATAGCCGGTTTAAAATCCTTACGGTAAAAAAGCCATCCATGTGGGAACAAAAATGCTGCCCAGTTCCATGATGTTTTTTTCTCTTTTGATAGTGTAAAAAATTTTGGAATATAACGCTGAGTATTTACTGCTACAAACTCTTTTATATCTGAGGCCTTTACGTCGTCTGTCGTGGCGTCGGGGCTGACACCGCCCAAAGGATCAACAGGCATTGGTGCGAATCCAGCACCGAATGGGAACCCCGAGAATTGTCCGGTGTTACCTAACGGTTGATTGCCGGGCTGATTGCCGTTAGGACCGTTTAATGAATTACCGCAGTATGGGCAGAAAAATGTACCTTTAATAACCAGTCTTCCACATCTAGAGCAGATTGTATTATCTTCTTTAGAATTTTCCGGTGAAATGTTCGAGGTGTCCACAGTCTGATTTGCAACCTTATCATATTGACGTTCAGTACCGTGGTAGCTCTCTGCACCGCAGTGACCTAAAGAATTATAGCAATCCCTGTGTTGTGGTGCGCCGCAAGTAGGGCAAACAACCACGTCATCATCGTCAAAAAGGTAGCTGTGACAAATCTGACATGTCTTGCCTTCGTACAGATTACTCATAATATTGTCTTCCTTTAACCATATTCTTTTTTGCAAACGACGAAAAAATAATCTCAAAATAGTCTTTACCATAATTATGAAAATCACCGTTTCGTATCATATGCTGCAATTTATTACGGTGAACCCACTTTGCTTCTGAAACCTCCGTGGTTTGAAGCTTTAAATCACAAACAGGAACATTTGCTCGGACAAGGTATATATCGATAAATGAATTCTTGCGAACTAATCGTTTTATAAAATTCATTTGATTATCGTCTGCATCAATGCCCAATTCTTCAAATAATTCACGACGTGCTGCACACTTAGAAGTTTCACCGGCAATAGCGGCGCCGCCTGTTGCTGCCCATTCGCCCGGCATAAGCGGCTTCAAGTCGCTTCGCCGTTGAATAAGCAGCCGACCGTCACTTCCTATTATCCAAATATGCACAACTAAATGATACTCACCTTTGTCAAGGGCTATTCGTCCCCGATTAACTTTTTTACCGGTTGTTTGACCGCTTTTATCAAAGATATCCCATTGTTCCATATGTTTTAAAGTCCTTACTCTATTTTTTACCTGCAATTTCCCCTAGTTTCTTATAGATGGAGTTTTCGGAAACATATCCTCTAACCGAGGAAAGAGGATAGATGTTTGTATTTTTACCGATTACAGTACCGGGATTAAGCACAGAGCCGCAGCCAACTTCAACATTGTCACCAAGCATAGCGCCAACTTTTTTGCGCCCAGTTTGTACCTGATCGCCGTCGATTTTAATACACACATTTGTTTTGTCCGATTTCACATTGGAGGTAATTGAACCGGCACCCATGTGTGATTTAAATCCGAGAATCGAGTCTCCCACATAATTATAATGCGGAGCCTGAACATTATCAAAGATAACCACGTTTTTAAGCTCGGTAGAATTACCGACAACTGAGTTTTTGCCGACAATTACACTTCCTCGTATAAAAGCACAATGTCTTATTTCAGCGCCCGAATCTATAATACAGGGACCTGCTATATAGGCACTTTCAAAAACAAAAGCATCTTTTGCTATCCAAATATTTTCACCGCGTTTTTCGAATTTTTCTGTATCTAGTGTAGGGCCAAACTTAATAATAAAATTAGAAATTTCGGGCAAAACCTCCCACGGATAAGCTTTGCCGGAAAACAAATCTTTTGCAATGGTTTTTTCAAGATCGAACAGTGATGAAATTTCAAGTCTGTGCATAAAACCAGCTCCTTTATATTCTGACCGCAATGTTATTGTTTTTTAAATATTTTTTCAAATCCGATATTTCAAGCTCTTTAAAATGGAATAATGATGCGGCAAGTGCTGCATCTGCATTTGCTTTTTCAAATACATCCTTAAAATGAGTCAAGCTTCCGGCGCCTCCGCTTGCAATAACAGGAATACCAACATTGTCAGCAATACTTTTTGTCAATAACAAATCATAGCCGTTTTTTTGACCGTCACAATCCATACTGGTCAACAAAATTTCTCCGGCGCCGCGCTTCGCAGCTTCACACGCCCACGCTACAGCATCAATTCCTGTCGGAATCCTGCCTCCGTTTATATAAACTTCAAATCCACCATCTTTGCGTTTTGCATCAATAGCGCAAACAACGCATTGATTTCCAAATTTGTACGCAGCGTCATTTATAAGGCGGGGATTTTTGATTGCCGCAGAATTGACCGATACTTTATCGGCGCCGGCACGGAGCAACGCGGTAAAATCGTCCACTTCATTGATTCCACCACCCACGGTGAAAGGTATAAAAATCTCTCTTGCAACACCTTTTACAACTTCAATAATGGTTTTACGGTTTTCGTGAGAGGCAGTTATATCAAGAAGGACAAGTTCGTCTGCACCACTTTCGTAATATGCCTTTGCACAAGCAACAGGGTCGCCTGCATCAATCAAATTAACAAAGCTAACACCTTTAACAACACGCCCATCTTTAACATCAAGGCACGGTATAATTCTTTTGGCTAACATGAACATTCCTCCCCACAGCGTTTCGCAAATGCTTGGAGCATTCTAAGCCCGATTTCGCCACTTTTTTCGGGGTGAAATTGACAAGCGGAAATGTTTTGGCGCTCAACAGCAATCGTGATTTCAACACCATAATTAACAGTTGCGGCAATAATATCTTCAGCAGTGTCCAAATAATATGAATGGACAAAGTAGGCATAATCACCTGTGCTTGTGTTTTCAAAAATGCCGTCTTTCTTGAGGATTTTCAAATCATTCCAGCCAATTTGAGGAATTTTAAGACCGAAGTCCGGCAAACGCTTAAATCCTCCATTAAATATAGACAGACCCTTCACATTCGGACTTTCCTCACTGTATTCGAACAGCAGTTGCAATCCAAGACAAATTCCCAAAAGAGGTTTATTGTTGTTGCAATAACTAACAATAGGCTCGACTAGTTCATGTTTATTCAATTGAATCATAGCTTCGCCAAACGAGCCCACTCCCGGTAAAATTAATCCGCTGCAGTGTTCGAAACTTTCAGCGTTCGTTATTATTTCACATTGGACTCCGATTTTATCAAAAGCATTTTTAACGCTTTGAAGATTACCTGCTCCATAATCTATTATACCTATCATAACATAGTTAACTCCATTATTCACGCAATTATTATTCAAAGTATATTTTAACAAATTTTTACTTCTAATACAATATATTTTTAAAAACAAAAAAGATATTGTCAAATAGATAAATTTATATTATAATAACAATAGTGCGCCCGGGGGTGTACGAACAGCTGGGTCCTGTGCGACGGGGCACCGCGAACCATGTCAGGCGGGGAACCGAGCAGCATTAAGCGGTTTTCCCTGTGTGCCGCAGTAAATCTGGTTGTTCGTACTCCCGTGGGCGCACTACGTTTAAATTAAAATCAGTGCTTTGTGGGATTAATTTCGTTTCAAAGCATAGAAATGGAGCTCATAATGTATCAGGCATTATACAGAAAATATCGACCTACTAGTTTTTCCGATGTGGTGGGACAGGCACATATAACAGACACATTGCAAAATGAACTGAAGCTCCAAAAAACTTTTCATGCCTATTTATTTACCGGACCGAGAGGAACCGGCAAGACAAGCTGCGCAAAAATTTTGGCAAAAGCGGTAAATTGCCTTTCGCCTAAAGACGGAGACGCCTGTTGCGAGTGCGATTCGTGCCGCAGGATTGATAGCGGAGATACGCTGGATATTACTGAAATAGATGCTGCTTCTAATAATGGTGTTGATAATATAAGGGATTTGCGCGACCAAGTTAATTATACCCCTGTTAATTCTAAATATCGTGTTTATATAATTGATGAGGTACACATGCTTTCTCAGGGCGCGTTTAATGCTTTGCTTAAGACGCTGGAGGAGCCGCCTTCACACATAGTTTTTATTCTCGCAACCACCGAGGTTCACAAGCTACCTGCAACCATTTTGTCACGTTGCCAGCGGTTTGATTTTCATAGGATTGACGCTGAAACGGTGGCTTCCAGAATTAAATATGTTTCTGCAAAAGAAAACATTGAGATTGATGATGATGCGGCAATGCTTATTGCCTCAATGTCTGATGGAGGTATGCGTGATGCATTATCCACACTGGATTTATGCGCCGCTCATTCGACGCATATAACAGAAAAAGATGTTGAGCGTGCATGTGCATTGGCGGGCAGTGACTATTTGCGTGAATTAGCAGATCATATTAAAAATTCCGACGTGGGCGGCACACTTCAATGCATCGACAATCTTCATAAAAATGCGGTTGATATGCAGCGTCTTTGTGAAGAAATGGTGGCGCATTTCAGAAATTTGATGATAATAAAATCAGTTAAAGAGCCGAGGAATTTAATTGTTTGTTCTCCAAAAGAACTTGGACTTTTGAAGAAACAGGCGAGTGAATATAATATAGAGCTTGTAATGTATGCCATGCGCATTTTTGGCGAAGCACTGGATAGAATGAACAGTGCGAACCGTCGAAGCGAGCTTGAAATGGCAGCAATAAAGGTTTGCGATCCACAGCTTGGCGATACAAATGAAGCTTTGCTTGAACGTATTGCAAGGCTAGAAAGAAAATTGCAAAACGGTGCTGTAGGTAATGAAGCGCCAGCGACCATCGCGACTACTCCCGCTGTTCCGCAAAAAGTCAAAACAGCGGCAGCTAAGGTTATAACGGAAGAAGATGCAGCTGAAAAGCCAGTGAAAAATCATGTGGCTGAATCCAAGGCGAAAACTCAGGACGCTGCCACAAAGCTTGTCGCATGGGATGATGTTATGATTGAACTTCAAAAGACTTGTCCGCTAATGCATGGCGTTTTGCAGGATTCAACTGCATATATCAGCGGGGATGCAATTCTTATAGATTATAAAAATACGCAGTTTTTAAGTTTAATTAAAAACAAAACTTATCGTGATTATATCAGAAAAGCAGCATTCCTAGTGCTTGGCAAAAATTACAAGTTGGGTGGCTACAAACCTAATTCGGAAAAGTCGACTAAAGATCCTCTCCAAGAGGTTATGAATAAGTTATCAGAGTTGGAAATACCAACAAATTTATAAATTTAGAATAAACAGAAACGGAGATAAAAACTATGAAAGCAAGAATACCGGGAGGAGCAGGCGGCGGACAAAATATGAACGCTATGCTGAAACAAGCTCAACAAATGCAAGACGATATGGCAACACTACAGGCGGATTTGGATGAAAAAGAATATACCGCAACATCCGGTGGCGGTTTAATTGAAGTTACAGTCAATGGAAAGCATGAATTAAAGCTTCTTAAAATTAAGCCGGAAGCTGTTGATCCTGATGATGTTGAGATGTTGGAGGACCTTATAACCGTTGCTGTAAATGAGGCAATCACAAACGCTGTCAAAACTGCTGAAACTGAAATGGCAGCCATTACGGGCGGATTAAATATACCGGGGATGTTTTAATAATGTCATATAATGTTGCACCGCTTCAAAAACTAACGGAGCAGTTCGAGCGCTTGCCCGGAATTGGTCGCAAGACGGCACAAAGGCTGGCATTTCATGTGATTACAGAGCCTTCAGGTATGGCGGAAAATTTTGCAAAAGCAATATTAGAAGCAAAGCTTAAGATAAAATATTGCAAGTGTTGCCAAAACCTGACGGATACTGATCTTTGCTCGATTTGCAACGATGACGGCCGGGACAGATCTATGATTTGTGTAGTTGAGTCTGCGCAGGATGTCATGGCATTTGAACGCACAAGGGAGTATAACGGCATGTATCATGTGCTGCACGGATCAATTTCGCCGTTGGACGGAATTGGACCGGAGCAGCTTAGAATAAAAGAATTGATGGTTCGCCTGGGCGATGATACCATTAAGGAAGTTATTTTTGCAACCAATCCAACTGTTGAGGGTGAAGCAACCGCAAGCTATTTGTCAAGGTTGGTCAAACCAATGGGTATCAAAATCAGTAGATTGGCTTATGGTATTCCTGTCGGCGGAGATTTAGAATATGCCGACGAAGTGACACTCACAAGAGCCTTGGAAGGCAGAAACGAAATGTAATTATAATAAGGGCATCTCCAAAAACCATCCGCGCACCATTAAGGCAGAAATTAAAATCCAAACAGTTGACTTCACGTGAAATCAACTGTTTGGATTTTGCCTTTATTACCGTTCTACATGAAAGTTTAACGGTATTGTATGACTGCTATTTACTTTCCGGAAGCAAAAGCGATGGTTGTGGACTTATACTAATTCCAAATAAAAATCAACCAATCTTCGCGGTCTTTTGTTTGCGAGACTGCGTTGTCGTTCTCGGCGGGCGATAGCCCGCCTTCGTCCTCCGCCTTGTCTCACAAACAAAATCCTCGCAAATCTTGGTCACTTTTTAATTGGAATTAGTATTAATTTCTGCCACCGAGCTTCC
>JAQVYP010000027.1:0-3444 GCA_029004655.1 Oscillospiraceae bacterium
CGTGGTTTTGATCCCTCATGCGGTCCAACAATTCCTCTGGCTTCCATTTCATCAACAATTCTTGCGGCTCGAGCATACCCAAGCTTCAAGCGCCTTTGTAACAATGATGTAGACGCCGAACCGGCCTCAACCACAACTTCTATCGCTTGCTTTAGCATTGGATCGTCGTCTTCTGCCCTATCCTCGCTTAGTCCGCTCTTAGATGATTTTTCCTTTGCGGCTTGACGTTCAATTTCAATCATAACATCTTCATCATAATCGCTGGTATGTCCACCTTTAATAAAATCAACAACTGCTTCAACCTCTTCATCACTTACGAAGCAGCCCTGAACACGACGTGGTTTAATCGAGCCCACAGGATAGAAAAGCATATCTCCTCTTCCCATTAACTTTTCTGCACCGCCCATATCAAGAATTGTTCGGCTATCAATTTGTGAAGACACCGCAAATGCAATTCTTGTGGGTATATTAGCCTTAATAAGTCCTGTAACAACATCAACAGACGGACGCTGTGTGGCAATAATCAAATGCATTCCTGCGGCACGAGCCTTTTGAGCAATACGGCAAATTGCATCCTCGACCTCGCCGGGCGCTGTCATCATTAAATCTGCAAGCTCGTCTATGATGATTACAATATGGGGTATTTTTATCAAATCTTCACGTTTACTTGCAAGCTTATTATATCCCTCAAGATTTCGAACATCATTCTCTGCAAAAATTTTATAACGCTTTTCCATTTCGGTAACAGCCCAGCCAAGTGCACCGGCTGCCTTTCTTGGGTCGGTTACAACAGGCACAAGCAAATGAGGAATCCCATTATAAACACCAAGCTCAACCACTTTAGGGTCAATCATAAGCAGCTTCACTTCGTCCGGAGTTGCTTTATAAAGCAAACTGATTATAAACGAGTTGATACAAACCGATTTGCCGGAACCGGTAGCACCGGCTATAAGTCCGTGAGGCATTTTGGCAATATCAGCAACCGTAACAGCTCCTGCAATATCTTTACCCAAGGCAATTGTAAGTTTGCTTTTAGAGTTAGCAAATGCGGGCGAATCTATCATTTCCCGAACTCCCACCATGCTGACATTCTTATTTGGGACCTCTATGCCTACTGCCGGTTTGTTTGGTATTGGTGCCTCTATTCTGACTCCGGCCGTTGCAAGGTTAAGCGCAATATCATCAGCAAGGTTTGTTATTTTACTGATTTTAACACCCGCAGACGGTTGCAATTCATATCTTGTAACAGACGGTCCTCGGCTAATATTTATGATTCTGGTTTCAACGCCAAAGCTGCGAAGAGTATCTACGAGGCGTGTTGCGGTGGCTTCCAGCTCCGCGCTGATTGATCGATCATTTTCAACCTTAACAGCCGCAAGCAAAGATACCGGAGGATAACGATAAGAATTGGATGCAGTATCAAAAATCATGCCGCTACCGCGTGGTGGTGCAACACTAGCTGCTGCATTTGAATCTCTTTTATTTTGTATACTCTTATTAATCTTATCTATAAGGTCCGGATCTAATTTAGATTCTTGATTTTCGGCAGTTTTTATTCCATTAAAAGGTGGTGCTGAAACTTCCTCTGCAGGAATAGGTTGTTGATCTGCCTGATCAGCAACACTAGGTGACGAAATTACCCCTCTGTAAGCATCAAGCAATTTCTTTTTCTTATCGCTTAATTCATCTTTGGGCTTTTTCTGCCGTTCTTCAATATCATCCAAAGGAACATCGACGTTGAATTTTGCCTTTTCCACACGCCTTTCGATATGTTGTGAATATGCGGATTCTGCGGCGTTACCCATGTGTGCAACAGGCTTTATGAGAGTTTTAAATAATGAAACAAGTGTTGTTCCGGTAATAAGCATGAAAAACACAAAAATAAGCAAACAAATTGTTATTCCGGCTCCGACTTTCCCAAATAAGCAATATAAAGGATGCCCCAAAATTGAGCCTACCAAGCCGCCGCCCTTGATTTCTTTTCCGATTTTAAAAGCATATATAAAGTGGGCAAAGAACTTTTGACCTTCAACATGAGTTGAAAAAATATCAACGGCTCCGCCGATTAATCCAATTAAAGCACTGCATTCAATCACTTTTACAGAAACATAGTCATACAGCTTGTCCATGGCGCAGAGCACAGCGACAAATCCTAGAAGCAGCGGCCAAATATATGCACATACACCAAACAATCCAAACATGAAATTATGTAAGGCCAGCCACCCATACTGACCTTTGATGAAGACTACCGATAACAAGAAAATTGAAACTGCAAATAGAATAATTGCAGTTATCTGGCGTTTGCCTGCCGTCATTTGGCGCCGGCGCTCAGCTTCCATTTTGTTGATTTCAGTAGCCGTCGCACTGCTTTTCGGCGTCGATTTCTTTTTTTTGCTTTTAGTTTGTGTTGCCAATCCCCACACCTCTTGCTTTTATTTTATCTGCACACCCGGAGTGTACTGTTGTTTTAAATAATCAGATGGTTTCGTTGAAATAAGCCTACGAACCGAATATCCATCCGCCGTTTTTTCTGCTTCGATAACTCCGCATTCAACCTGAATGTATTTAACATCGGCAATATCTTCAGGGAAAACTAAATCCAAGGATTCTTTCGTATGCAGCATTAGTTTTCGTCTCCTTCTATCATAGAATAAAGACACGCCAATGCATCTGAAAGTCCGCCCACGGCACCAATAAGTCCCTTTTCAACAGCCATTTCACCATCTAATATAGTGCCTATATCTGTTACCATGTCTCCTGTATTCATCATAAGCGTGTTGAATTCTTCAGGAGTGACCTTGGAGTTTTTTGATACAAAGTGAGTTATTCGTGACTGCATTTTAGTGAAATAATCCATCGATTGAGGCACACCAATTACAAGGCTCGTCATTCTGACAGGATGAATGGTCATAGTCGCTGATGGCGCAATAAAAGAACGCTTTGCAGAAACAGCCAACGGCACACCGATTGAATGACCACCGCCGAGCACCAGCGAAACAGTAGGTTTTCTCATTCCGGCAATAAGCTCTGAAATAGCTAAACCTGCCTCAACATCGCCGCCAACCGTATTCAAAATAATAATTAGTCCTTCAATTTCAGGATCTTCTTCAATTGCAACCAACTGTGGAATAACATGCTCATATTTAGTTGTTTTGTTTGTCGCCGGCAAAATATAGTGTCCCTCAATTTGACCTATAATTGTCAGACAATGCAATATGTGTTTACCATTCGATTGTGTAATTGCACCGATTTCTTTTATTTGCTCAAGTTGATTTTTGCTAATGCCATCTTCAGTAGTTTCCTCGTCTGTAGAATCATTGTTATCAATGTCTTGATTTTTATCATCATTCACGCTTTTTTACCAATCCTTTACCAGAAAATTAAATAGGTTCCAGCAATAGTATTGGAAATAAAAAGCATAATAATACACAATAATTTGTTAAT
>JAQVYP010000027.1:3544-15033 GCA_029004655.1 Oscillospiraceae bacterium
TATTATATCATATTAATCCGCGTCTGTACAAGAATATTTTACTTGTAGTTTTAAACCTCTCCGATACGTTGTTATATGTGAAAAAACAGCGTTTCATTTTTTCCTAATATGCAGCGGTTTTTATGGTTAATTGCCTAATTATCTTAATATTATTAAGTCTACTTGCTGAGTATTTGTCTATTACAGCCTGTTTAACTAATTTAATTAATCAAATAGGCAAAATTCTTTAGTGAATTGTAGCGAAAAGTCATTCATCTTTTTGTTTAATTTTAGTTAAAACCGATATTTTGTTTTAAACTGTAAAATTTCGAATAAAATAAATTGACAATGTATTTTTATAAGTATATACTTTTTAGAAGGGCAGTCATGGCGTTGTGGATGTTAAATACTGCTCCCCCATTAAATAATAGACATCTTTGCGGTTGATTTTCCGCTCTGCTGCGTTCTCGTCGTCAATGGGCGACAAGCCCGCTGTCCTTCTCATCCATGCAGGGCAAAAATTAACTCGCAAATCTGTTATACTCTTTAATGGGAGAGCATTATTCAAGGCATCTGCAGCGCTTTTTGAATAATAATTATATGTAATGTTTTAAAAAATCAGGAGGTATATTAATGAGTAGAATTTCCGAGATTTTTGGCAGCGACGTATTTAATGATGCGGTTATGAAGGAAAAGCTCCCAAAAGAAACCTATAAGGCATTAAAAAGAACTATATCAAACGGAACGCCGCTTGACATAAGTGTTGCCAATACTGTAGCCAACGCAATGAAGGATTGGGCTCTGGAAAAAGGGGCTACTCATTTCACCCACTGGTTTCAACCAATGACCGGAATAACTGCCGAAAAACACGATAGCTTCATCTCACCGACCGATGACGGTCACGTTATCATGGAATTTTCTGGCAAAGAACTTATTAAGGGCGAACCGGACGCCTCCAGTTTCCCATCAGGCGGGCTAAGGGCTACTTTCGAGGCAAGAGGATACACTGCATGGGATCCTACCTCTTATGCTTTTATGAAAGACGGAACACTTTGCATACCGACCGCGTTTTGTTCCTATGGTGGCGAAGCATTAGATAAAAAGACTCCTTTGCTCCGTTCAATGGAGGTAATCAACACACAAGCTCTTAGAATATTAAGACTTTTCGGAAACACAGATTGTAAGCACATTCAAATCACAGTTGGACCTGAGCAAGAATATTTTTTGATTGATAAAGAACTGTTTGATAAGCGCAAAGATTTACAGTTATGCGGACGCACTTTATTTGGAGCAAAACCGCCAAAAGGTCAGGAACTGGATGACCATTATTTTGGAGCAATCAAGCCCCGCGTTGCCTCTTATATGAGAGACTTAGATAAAGAACTTTGGAAATTAGGGATTCTTGCAAAGACAGAACATAACGAAGTTGCTCCGGCGCAGCATGAGCTTGCACCGATTTTTACAACAGTAAACATTGCAACCGATCACAATCAGCTTACAATGGAAACAATGAAAAAGGTTGCCGCAAGGCACGGACTTGTTTGCATGCTTCACGAAAAACCATTTAACTGTGTTAACGGAAGCGGGAAACACAACAATTGGTCTTTGTCCACCGATACAGGAATAAATCTTTTGGAGCCCGGTAAAACGCCATACGAAAATGCCCAGTTCCTGCTATTTTTATCAGCTGTTATTAAAGCTGTTGATGAGTATCAGGATTTAATGCGTATTACTGTGGCTAGTGCCGGAAACGACCACAGACTTGGAGCTAACGAAGCACCTCCTGCTGTTGTTTCAATGTTTATCGGCGATGAGCTCATGAATATACTTGAATCTATCGAAAATGGTGTTGCTTATAAAGGCACTGAAAAGGTTGAAATGGCAATTGGGGTTAATGTTCTTCCACATTTCCCGAAGGATACTACAGACCGCAATCGCACTTCTCCGTTTGCTTTTACAGGTAACAAATTTGAATTCAGAATGCTTGGTTCAGCACTTTCAATCGCCGGACCCAACACCGTTCTTAATACAATAGTTGCAGAAGAGTTAAAACAATTTGCCGATGAACTCGAAAATGCCGGTGACTTTACAACTGCTCTAAACGAAATAATTAAGCAAACAATCAAAGAACATAAAAGGATTGTCTTTAATGGCGACGGTTATTCGCATGAATGGGAAATTGAAGCAGAAAAAAGAGGCTTGTTAAATCTCAAAACCACTGTTGATGCGGTTCCGCACTATATTGCCCCTAAAAACATCAAACTGTTTACCGAGCATAAGATTTACACCGAAGCCGAAATGCATGCAAGATATGATATTGCACTTGAAACTTATAGCAAGGTAATTAAAATTGAAGCATTGACAATGCTGGATATGGTTAAACAAGATATAATTCCGTCAGTTTCAAAGTATACGAAGACACTTTCAGATGCAGTCATTTCAAAGAAAGCTATCTCTGATTCTATTCCCTGCAGCATGGAAATATCTATAATAAACAAACTTTCAAACTTGTGCAATTCAATGTACAATTATACCGAAGTTTTGGAAAAATCAATTGATGATGTTAAGAATCATGAATCCAGTACGCTTGAAACCGCATTGTATTATCGCTCTGTTTTTGATACAATGCAAGAGCTGCGTGTCGTTGTGGATGAAACAGAATCTAATACGTCTTCGGAATTGTGGCCGTATCCAACATTAAGTGATTTACTTTTCAAAATTTAATTGCAGTTTTAAGGGCATCTGTAACGACCTGTTACGGATGCCCTTTTTTCATCTATGCACCTAAACTTTTTCAACTGAAAAATAAAAGCGCCGCTGTAGCTTATACTAATTCCAAATAAAAATCAACCAATCTTCGCGGTCTTTTGTTTGCGAGACTGCGTTGTCGTTCTCGGCGGGCGATAGCCCGCCTTCGTCCTCCGCCTTGTCTCACAAACAAAATCCTCGCAAATCTTGGTCACTTTTTAATTGGAATTAGTATTAAATGAACTGCAACGGCATTTGTTTATTTTCTGACCTGATACATATATCAAGCTTTTAAATTTAAATATATTATTTATTATATGAATTGTTGCTATCCTTTTGAATAACGTCATGTGCTCCGCCCTCAAGAATACTTGTGGCTGAAACAAGAGTAAGCTTTGCTTTTTTCTGAAGCTCCGGAATTGAAAGAGCTCCACAGTTGCACATTGTAGACTTAACCTTCCCAAGCGATTGTGTTACATTGTCTTTGAGTGAGCCGGCATATGGAACATATGAATCAACGCCTTCTTCAAAGGAAAGCTTGGTTGCACCGCCAAGGTCATATCTTTGCCAGTTTCTGGCACGATTTGAGCCCTCACCCCAATACTCCTTGACATAGTTTCCGCCCATAACCAGTTTGTTTGTCGGGCTTTCATCAAATCGGGCAAAATAGCGACCGAGCATAATGAAATCCGCGCCCATTGCAAGTGCTAGAGTCATGTGATAATCATGAACAATTCCACCATCTGAGCAAACCGGAACATAAACACCTGTTTTCTCAAAATATTCATCTCTTGCCTGACAAACATCAATCAATGCAGTTGCCTGCCCACGGCCTATACCCTTTTGCTCTCTGGTTATACAAATAGAGCCACCACCGATACCGACCTTAACAAAATCCGCACCGCTCTCTGCAAGATAAAGAAAACCTTCACGGTCGACAACATTACCTGCGCCTACCTTAACAGAATCACCATATTGGGAACGAATATAATCAATTGTAAGCTTCTGCCACTCTGAAAAACCTTCTGATGAATCAATACAAAGAACATCTGCACCCGCCTCTATCAAAGCAGGAACACGCTTGGCATAATCACGAGTGTTTATTCCGGCACCAACAACATATCTCTTGCTTGGATCCAAAAGTTCATTAGGATTTTCTTTATGAGAATCATAATCCTTGCGGAAAACAAAATAGCAAAGTTTGCCGTCATCACTGATAATCGGGAGAGCATTAAGCTTGTTATCCCAAATTATATTATTAGCTTCCTTTAATGTAATGCCTTCTTCAGCACAGATAAGTGACTCGAAGGGAGTCATAAATTCTGAAACAAGTGTATCAATATCCATACGGCTGACACGATAGTCGCGGCTGGTCACAATGCCAACCAATTTACCATCAGCAGTTCCGTCTTCTGTAACGGCTACTGTACCATGTCCTGTTTTTTTCTTTAAATCCAGAATATCTTCCAATGTTTGGTCTGGGCGAATATTCGAATCGCTCTTAACAAATCCGGCTTTGTAACTTTTTGCTTTGGCAACCATGGCGGCCTCAGACTCTATTGATTGAGAACCATAAATGAAGGAAATTCCACCCTCACGTGCAAGTGCAACAGCCAATTTATCACCTGATACGGATTGCATTATAGCTGAAACCAACGGAATATTCATAAAAAGAGCCGGTTCTTCGCCCTTTTTAAACTTAACCACAGGTGTTTTAAGACTAACGTTGCTTGGAACACATGTTGATGAAGAGTATCCCGGAATAAGCAAGTATTCATTAAAAGTATGTGCCGGTTCATTGAAAAATACAGCCATATTTCTTCTCCTCGCTATTTGTTATTAATATAAAATTATAGTTGAAAAACAATCCATAGTCAACCTATTATTGGCTTTTTAAATTTTTTATAACTATTGTTTTAACATTTATACATAAAAAATTTTATTTTTATCATTTTTGTCTATAAATATCTTATAATCCTATCATTCCACCCTATTCACATTCACAAAAATGGGGGTTTTTCAATAATATGTAATAGTATATTAAAAGTATGGATTAGCGTGAACTTTCACGCTAATAAATAAAAATGGTGTGCCCCCTATGCCAACAAGTGGCAACCGTGGCACAAACGCATAATAATCACCATTTCCGGTGAATTTTTATTATGTTTTGTGCCTGAGAAAGGATATGATGACTACTATGCAATCAACCCAGACTATAAACAATTTAAAGAATTATATAGCAGCCGAAATCCATGATTCCATGCTATATTCAGAACTGGCAAAAATTGCTCCGACTATAGACGACCGAACTCTTCTGATGGAATTTGCCGCAGATGAGCAATCCCACGCTGACGAATTTAAACGTATTTTAAGATCAATAACCGGTCAGTATTTCAATCCAATACCCGAGAGAATCATTATAAATATGCCCTACCGAGACATATTACGGGATCGTGTTATTGATGAAAGCGGAGACTTCAGAAAATATGGATTGCAATATATTGAAACCCCGCAAAACTCTCCACTTAAAACCGCCTATTATCGCGCAAGAACTGATGAAAATGTACACGCCCTGAGATTACTTAAAATGCTGAGCACCGAATAAAAAAGAGCGCCGAAATGAAAACGGCGCTCTTTTCCTTTATTTAATAGTTACATAATCTTTAATTTTATTAAATGTGGCATCTCCTATACCTTTGACCTCGTTCAGCTCTTCAACGCTTGTAAATGCGCCATAGGTGTCGCGATAGACAATAATTGCTTCGGCTTTTGTTTCTCCAATACCATTTAGAGTGCACAGAGCTGTAACGTCTGCTGTATTAATATTAACTAATCCCGTAGATTCAGATGCTGAACTGCTGGATTCAATTTTTACAACAGAGCTTTGTTGTGAATCAGTGGGTTTTGTTATTTCTTTAATAACAGTACTACCCGTATTTGAAGTTTGTGTTGGAATTTTACTCGTAAAAGCTTCGTCACTGCTTTCTTCAGAATAATCCTCGCCTATGGCTGCTGCCACCGTTTCAATTGCATTTGTTTGCGTGTTTATGCTACTTGCGGCATAGGTCGTTTGAACAGTTGCAACAGGAATGGAATAGATACAATTACAAGCGACAATAACAGCAGTTAAAACCAAACAAAGCCCTAAAATCACAAATTCCTGAACCGTAAGATTAATAGTTTGTTTCGGTTTAGTTTTATCCTTTTCCGCGCTATTTTGACTATTATTAATATTTTTATCTTCCATAAAAACCTCTTGTTTTACATATTTCTACACTATTGTTAAAATTGTATCATTAGTAGAAATTATTGTCAACATTATAATCGAAATATGGTAAACTAATAATAGACTTTTATGTGCTTTGGCAACTTATTCAGAAAGCTTTCAGAAGGTTTTTTATCGGTTATTAATACATTAATATCATTCATATCACATGTTCGGCAAAAAAATTCCAAGCCGAACTTGCTGCTGTCGCACAGCAATACCTTAACTCTGGAATTATTTATCATGCACCTTTTGACAGCTGCAGTATCCTCTGAACCTTCGGTTATTCCTGAATTTTCGGAGATTCCCGAGCAAGAAAAAAACAAAATATCCGCATGAAACCGTTTAACTGTATCTTCTGCAATAGAGCCTACAATTGAAGAATGATTATTGACTTTTCCCCCGCAGGAATACAGTTTGATTCTTGTACTTTCGTTAAGCACGGATACTATTTCAATTCCATTTGACAATATGCTGTAGCTTCCACTTTTAGCAATTTCACGTGCCAATCCGGTTATAGTTGAGCTTGAATCAAGAAACAGCGTTTGTCCATCCTTGACGAACTTCATTGCCAATTCAGCAATATGTTTTTTGCTTGCCGTTTCAGACTGCTGTCGCACTACAAACGGCGGATCTTGATTCGCTCCATCATTCAGCACCGCTCCTCCGTGAACTTTTTTTAAAAGCCCCAAGCGGCTCATCTCGTTTAAATCGCGGCGAATAGTTGCCGAACTGGCAAATAATTTTTCGCACAAGAAATCAACAGTCACGCTTTGGTGCTGTTTCATAATGTCCAATATTTTCTTTTGTCGGTCATATAATAGCATCGTATGTCCCTTCACTGATTGATTTTGATTTTTTTTGATTATTATTATACAATATTATAATATATTTATCAATATATGAAGAATACATTTATTAAATCTTTATTATCAGTTATAATATCTTCAGGTAAGTAATCAAAAGTAATCATTATTAAGGGGAATTACATATGAAGATACAACAAGCTTATAATTTGGCAAAAGAACAGTATTCAGAAATTGGTGTGGATACTGATGCTGTAATTGAAAAGCTTTCAAAAGTCAAAATTTCTATGCACTGCTGGCAGGGCGACGATGTAGGCGGTTTCTTGTTTAAGGACACGGCTCTCTCCGGCGGAATTCAAACAACCGGAAACTATCCCGGTAAGGCTCGCACTGCGAACGAGCTTCGCCAAGATCTTGAAATGGCTCTTTCGTTGATTCCGGGAAAGCACAAGCTAAATCTTCATGCAATTTATGCAGACACTGACGAAAAGCCTGATTTAAATGAAATTGAACCGAAACATTTCGAAAAATGGGTTGCGTGGGCAAAGGAAAACGGTTTAGGTCTTGATTTCAACCCAACTTGCTTTTCTCATCCAATGGCTGATTCAGGTTTCACAATCAGCAGCGCCGATGAAAACGTCCGCAATTTCTGGATAGAGCATTGCAAAAAATCCAGAAAAATTGCTGAATACTTCGGCAAAGAACTGGGTCAAAAGTGCGTCACAAACTTCTGGTTTCCTGATGGTTACAAGGACATTCCGGTTGACCGTGAAGCCCCGAGAAAGCGTATGATGACGGCACTTGATGAGGTTTTTGCCGAAAAACTCGATTCAAATTATACTGTTGAAGCAATTGAAAGCAAGGTTTTCGGAATCGGTGCCGAAAGCTACACTGTCGGTTCAAATGAATTTTGCGTGGGATATGCCGTTTCTCGCGGCAAGGCAGTCTGTCTTGATGCCGGACATTTTCACCCGACAGAAGTGATCTCCGATAAAATCCCATCAGTTCTATTGTTTACTGACGAATTACTTCTTCATGTCAGCCGCCCTGTTCGTTGGGATTCTGACCATGTAGTTGTGTTGGACGATGAGCTTCTTCAGATTGCTCAATCTCTTGTTCGCACAGGTTTAATTGAGCGTACACATATCGGTTTGGATTTCTTTGATGCAAGCATAAACCGCATTGCCGCCTGGGCAATCGGAACCCGTAACATGCAAAAAGCTTTGCTCCGTGCAATGCTCGAGCCAACAGCAGAACTCATGAAAATCGAGCTTGAGGGAGACTATACTTCAAGATTAGCCTTAAATGAAGAATATAAATCATATCCTTTCGGCGCAGTTTGGGATTACTTCTGCGAAAAAATGGGCGTACCGGTTCGAGAAGACTGGCTCATTAAAGTCAAGGATTATGAAGAAAAGATTTTGAATAAAAGAAAATAATCAAAAATATTATGACCGCACCATTTATGACAGAAATGTGTAAAATTTGCCGGCTCATATAAATAATGAACTACACAAACCGCTTGAGGTATTCTGTGAATAGCAGATGCATAGGCGGTTTGATTTCTTAATATTATAATAATAGCAAGTTAATATTTAAATTTTTAAAAATATCATTTATTTAATGATGGAAAAGTGCTATATTATAAAGAGTTTGTATTAAAATCATAATATAAAAGGAATATATTTAAAAATGAAAATTGCAACTTCTAAAAAGAATCTTATAATAGGCAGTATTATTTCTGTGGTACTACTCGCCTTCTTAATAATAAATTGCGGTGCATTTTTTAATCAAGGTGCTGATTATAGTGCGCTTCTATTTGTTTTGTGTATAATGGTCTCATTGATTACAGGCGCAATCTTAGCATTTAATATAAATTTTCCGGAAAAAGTAACTCGTATTGTACATACAGTTTGCTTTTTGCTCGTGCCGATTGTATCAATGCAAATGGTGGAATGCCTTAATAGGATTTTTATTTATGATTTCTCGTATTTTGCGTTTTTCGCGAATTATATTCTATATTTTATGTTATATGGCTTAGTTTATATTTTTTCAGGCAGTTATAAGCTCCCGATTTTTATTTTGAACCCGATTTTTCTTGCATTTGGATTAACGAACTACTGGGTCACTCTGTTTCGAGGAAGTCCGTTTGTTCCTATGGATATTTTAAGTGCCGGAACAGCAAAAACTGTTGTCAGCACCTATAATTTTTCGGTCACTTATCAAATTGCAATCGCAGTCGTTCTGTTCGTGTTCCTCATAGCAGTCGGAGTCAGGCTTAAAAGTGTGGTTTTCAAGCTTACTTACAAGCTCATTCTAAGAGGTTTTTGCAGTGTACTTATAATATCAATCTGCATTATCTATTTTTTCACTGATATTTTTGCAAACAATGGTCTTAAACCTGATTTCTGGATGCAGACCCGCGGATATCACAATAACGGTGCACTTCTAAGCTTCTGTCTGAACACTAAATACCTATATGTTATCAGTCCTAAGGGATATAATGCAGATGAAATCGAAGGCATAGTATCAAGTACAGTTAATGATGAAGAAGCGGTTCAAACTTTTGCAGATATAAGCGATTACCCCAAAACAGCAGAAGCAGAAACTGTCACCCCAAATGTAATTTGCATTATGAATGAATCCTTTGCAGATTTAAGTGTTCTCGGCGATTTTGAAACCAACGAAGACTATATGCCCTTTTATAATAGCTTGACTGAAAATGCAATAAAGGGAAATCTGTATGTTCCGGTTATCGGTTCGGGAACCAGTAATACAGAGTTCGAGTTTCTAACAGGAAATTCTGTCTCGTTCCTTCCGGCAGGAAGCAATACTTATAAGCTATATGTCAAAAAAGAAACATCATCTTTGGTTTCAACTTTAGGAAGTCTTGGATATGCAAAATTTGCATTGCATCCGTATTTTGCAAGTGGATGGAACCGAAACACTGTTTATCCTCTTTTGGGGTTTGAAAAATTCTATAGTTTAGGCTCGTTAATGGATCCGGCACTCATGACAGCTTATTATAAAAACGGCAGCGACCCTGAATATTTGCAACAGCTTGTAAATGAAACCTATCCAAACAGCAACATGCTTTTGCGCCAATATATTTGTGATGAATATAATTATAAAAAAGTTATTCAGAGGTATTCAAGCCGTGATACTGCAGCACCGTTTTTTATGTTCAATGTAACCATGCAAAATCATGGTGGTTATGGAACTGCTTGTTCTAACTTAAATCAGCAAATTTTCATTACCTCCACTGATACCGAATATCCAAAAGCAAATCTGTTTTTGTCACTTATAAAAGAATCGGACTCTGCTTTTGAATATATCATTGACTATTTCAGTAATATTGATGAACCGACTATAATTTGTATGTTTGGTGATCATCAGCCGGCAATAGAGACAGATTTCATAGAGGAGCTTCTGGGTTCCGAATTGGACAGTCTCACTATAGAGCAAGAGCAACGCAGATATGTCACCCCGTTTGTCATTTGGGCAAATTATGATATTAAAGAACAGTATATTGATAAGTTAAGCGCCAACTATCTGTCTTCTTTACTCCTTCAAACAGCAGGAATCGAAATGACTGATTACAATAAATTTCTGCTTAAGCTTTCAGAAACACTTCCTGTTATTGATAGTGTTGGTTATATTGATGCCAATGATAATTATTATACATACAATGATAATTCAATATATTCCAAACTTTTAAGTAACTACAACAAAGTGCAGAATAATAACATGTTTGATGCAGAAAACCGGCGTAATAATTTATTCTATCTCACCGAACAATAAAACCAACCATAATCATAAAGGCTGTTGCAAAATGGTGGGCGATTAATAATCATTCCGAATTTCCATTTTGCAACAGCCTCTTTTTATTTTAAAAACATTGCTAATGACGAAATATTATCTCTGATCCATATCAGTCCTAAACAAATAAGTCTAATCGGTCCTGAAATCAGCTGGTTGACAACAGCAGCCGGATATTGCAACCATGAAATGTTTACTAAATTAAATTTGAAATCCAATATTTTCACCGTTCCGTCGGCAAGTAAAGTAATTGCTTGTTTTGTCTCCCCAAACGCCATATATCTTATGTTTTGATATGCAACTGATGCTGCAGAGAGTAAAAACAGCGGACACAAAAGCACCAAATTCGATACCACAAATGATCTTATAAAAATGTTAAATTCAGTTTTTCTCATTATATTATATTTGATTCCTTCAATGTATTATACTACTTCCAACTAAAAACCGCTCAATATTTGGCACTTTTTAATTGGAAATAGTATTAAATAACGAACCCAGTGCTGTGCCTACCAATTCTCCGGAATACAATGCTTCATCAAGTGTGTTGGCTTCTGTTCCGATTTCTATAAGCATTGCCCCGCTGGACAAGTTCTGGTTATATTTTCCTGAGCTTAACTGCATTGACCGTGCAAGCGACGGATACATAACCTCTAAGGTTTGTTGCAAACGCATTGCAAGATGCAAGTTTGCCTTCCAATTTGGATAGCCTTTTATCGATTTGGTCTCACTTCCCATTACAAGCATAACCTGTGCCGCTTTTTTACCGTTTATTTCAATGATTGGAGCTACTTTGTCTGTATTACCGCTTGAAATAGCATCGCGGTGTAAGTCTATTATTATTTTAATAGATGGATATTCACTTAAGTATTTAT
>JAQVYP010000028.1 GCA_029004655.1 Oscillospiraceae bacterium
TTCGATTCCTGCTGGGATCACTTTATAATATTTATTAACGCTTATAAGTATTGACAATAAAGGATTTTAATAATTTTGTTAAAAACTTTGTTTCACAAATATAGCTTATTTTGCTATCTTTGTTTATCAAAAATTAAACTATAAAATTTTATGGTAAACAAATTGAGTTCTCAGATTTTCATTAATAAGCATATTAATAAGCAAGGCAAAAGCAAGCTATATTTACAGATAACAATTAGCCGTAAAACTAGAAGATATCCGCTAAATGTTTTTGTTTGTCCGGGAGATTTCAGTTTGGATAAAAAGTTACTTGTTGCCGGAAAAGATAAAAATATTGTAAATCGACACATTGTAAGAGAACTCAACAAAGCTAATGATGTTTACTTAAAAATGATAGATCAAAAAATTGAGGTTGATTTTAATAATTTTGAGGAACTCTACCTAAATCGCAATACAACTACCTTAAGTCATGCATTTGAGCTACACACACAAAAAATAACTAAAGTATCGGCTAAGCCATTTAATACTGTACTTAGCGAACTAATTAGACTATTTGGAGATGTTGCCATAAACGACATTAAGCTAAAACAAGTACAGGATTATCATAATTCGATTAAGCATCTGCAAAATAACACAATTTGGGCAAAACACAAAGTTCTTAAATCAGTAATCAACACAGCAATACTAAATAATATTTACAAAAACGAAAGTCCTTACAAGGTTTTTAAATTTAAGTATGTGCAAACTATGAAAACTTACTTAAATATGATCGATCTTGAAAAAATCACAACATTATTAAATAATGATAATGTTCCGCAAATGGTTAAAAATGCTGCAAAATCGTTTTTAGTTCAGTGCTATACAGGATTACGATATTCTGATATATCGATTTTAACTTGGGCGGATATTAAAGAGGGTTATGTATCAACACAAACAGAAAAAACAAAGGAAATAATTTATATACCCTTGCCGGCTAAAGCAAAAATAATAATTGGAGATCCTGGACCTAATAATGAAAAAATATTTAAAGTACCATCAAACCAAAAATACAACGATCATTTAAAGCTAGTGGCCATGTATGCGAATATTGATAAAAATATAACTTCGCACGTTGCAAGACACACTTTTGCAATAATAAGCATTGAGCTTGGTATCCCTATCGAAGTAATAAGCAAGATTTTAGGGCATAAAACACTAAAAACAACAAAGGTTTATGCACAAATAGTAAATCCTGTTATTGACAATTATATGAAGCGATGGGATCTATAATAGCGCCAAATTCTCAGAAGCAAAATAATAATTGCAGCAAAAACAAGAAAATAAAACACAGCTGAAGTAAAGTTAAATCTGTCTGCATGTCCGGAGTTTATTTTTACGGACGATTTACTTTGATCTGATTTCCTAATCCTGGTTGATTCACTATGTAAGTCAATAGAGCTAGAACTAGAACTATCAACAATATTTGTTGCAGTGTTTGTTTTTTTTATGGCCGTAGATCTGCTATTGATTTTTATCTCCCTGGTGATGTATTGACTGCCGGTTGAGTCCGGCTTAGAATAATCAATTATTGCATAATCTTTCGAGAAAATGCTTTTTTCATCGACAAGAGCTTGTACAGTTATTTCTGACTTATCGCTATTTATATTTTTTATGACCTTGTGATCATCGACCAAGGCAATAGAGTCGCTTGCATGAGAAACAACAACTTGTTTTGTGCGACAAGAAAAACTAAGCAGCGCGCTTATTGCGATTATAAGCAATATCTTTATCATTTGTTGTATTTTTTGACTCATTATAAATAATTATTGCGGTGCAGATTGCACTTGTAAAAGCGTTGCGATAAAATGGGTCTGCAATTTGCAAACAATCCGGGCGCCATGTTGTCATAAAATTAAATTCGATTAGCACGGCCGGGCAAGTTGTTTTTGACAAAACATAAAATCCTGCCTCTTTCGATTTGCCATTATTTCTAAAACTAATATCAGTTAAATATCCTTTTAATTGTGGCATTAAATAATTATCTGCAAAATTATCACTTTCAGTTAAGCCTGGACTTGTATAAACTTCTATACCTGAGGCTCCGCCTTTAGCTATTGTTGTAAAACCTTTTTGACCCTCAAAATCAACATAATCGGCATTTCCTACAGGTTGCGCGTTGTGATGTATCGAGACCATCAACAATCTATTATCTGTCTTAAAAAGCTTGTTTATTAACTCTACGCGATTAAATAAAGATAAATCGCTAGAATAATTATTTATAATCGTATTGTCGATATGCTCATAAGTCAATTTTTTTGACAATTCGAGCGCCAAAAGTTTACAAGAATAGCCCTCATAAATTTTTAAAGAGTCGGGCCAGGTCGGAGATTGCTTGCCGGCTGTTTGATACTCGTTATTTAAAATAGACCCATGCCCGGACAAAATAACAACATGTATGTTTGATTTAGGCAAATTATCAACATGCCTAAAGGTATCATCTTTTTGCACGTGTGTCGTTATTGTAGTGATAATTACCGCAAAAAATGCAATAACAATACCCAATATACTTTTATCTCCTCTTTTCATTTCGCGCTTTAATTTTTTTGTGTAAATTTTTTGCTAATTCATTACCCATATAACCAAACAAACCGCCCAATAGAGCAATGACGCAAGCAATTGAGATATCGTGCAAAATTCCCATCACTCCGCTACTTGCCAAGCTTCCTGCGATACCGCTAGATATACTTACAATTCTTTCTCTCATCTACAATCTAAATAAATTTGTTTCTAATGGATTTACGTGTTGCCAATTTTGATCATAAACAATAAAATGAACATGCGGACCTGTTGAAGCTCCGGTAGAACCAACCAAACCTATTTTTTGACCTTTTGCGACCAATTGACCCTTTTTCAAACCTGAGCTTTTTAGCATGTGTCCGTAAAAGCTACCATTGTTTTTGTGTTTAATTTTAATATAATGGCCATTTATGCCATCGTATCCAACTGCCTCAACTTTACCGGGTAAAATACTCCTGATTACATTGCCTGATTTTGCAGAAATATCAACTCCGTTGTGAAACTGATCGTCGCCTGTAAATGGATTTTTTCGCCAACCATAATAACTACTTATTTTTGTATCACCGCCAACAACTTTAACCTTGCGAGTAACAAATAAATAAATTGCTACAATAGAAATAACAATTGTAGCAATTATAATGTTATTATTTTTCAAGTAGCCCGGAACCATTTTACTTTTTATATTTTTTTCCTGCTTCTTTCATGCAAGTAGTCCACTTTTTTTTAGGGCTTGCTTTTCTAATTTTTTTAGCCTCTGAGGTAATTTTTTTACCCATTTCGCTTAACTGTTTTTTTGTTAACTTTGCCATTTTAAATACTTTTTTTTGCGTAAATAATAATTAATGCTACCACTACAACAGCAATTGATATGAGCGCAACACTTTGAGGCTCAACTTTGATAATTGTATCAATTTCGCCCCAATCGGTTTCCGCTAAATCATCTTGTAAAGGATCTACAAGCTTGCCGGATATCTCTGATCTTAATTTCTCTAAAATTGTCATAACTACATCATAAATGTTGGAGTTGCGGGAGGAACTTGCCAACCAACAACATTATTATTACTGCTTTGATTACTAGAATTTGAGCTAGCCATACTGCCTGTTCCTAATCTCATTAACTCGATCGCGTTTTTAATCTGTTTTTTTCCTGTCTTTTCAAACAAAGCCGTTTCGGTTGCTGTTCCAAAAACTCCATCAACAACAAGCCCTGTGCTATATTTTGCATTAAGCAAATTTTGCAGATATTTTACAGAACTCCCGGAACTGCCTTTTTTTATAGGAAAAGAAGAAGAGGCGGGCGGAGCCGACACATTAGAAGACTGGAGATTTTGCGTTGATGAACTCGACTCATAACCGCTTGCCTCCTCTTTTCTTTTTCTAACAACTAAATAAACAATTACTAGAACAATCGCTACAACTGATATGATAAGAATATTTTTTTTCATTTTTTACAACATTGCGAGCTTTAACAACTCAGGGTTATCTTTTAAAACTTTGCCTGCATTTATTGCAAGTATTACCCATGCCACAATTAGGGCAAGAATAATTAAAACTATAGCTGTTCCTGGTTTCATAATTAAAATATTACGCCAATTCTTGATAAAATATTTGCAACCTCTTCTTGTTCGCTTGAGTTCAACTCATCAACAAGCCACTCCATTAAATTACCTGACCATCCACTATAAAAAGCATCGCTTTCTCTTACTCCAAAAACATCAACAAGCTTAAACCAATCAGATCTAGTTCTAAGCATTCGCAAAATAGAATAGATTGTATCTTCATCTGTTCCTGCCCCGCTCATAGCATCAAATAGCCTCTGTGCCATGTTCTGATATTCTAAATTAGAAAAAGTCAACTCATCCTTATCGACAAGCTTACCGGCCTCTTTTGAATAATCATCTCTAAGCGCTAATCTTTTTGCAATTGCAACAACAACGGCAATAATAATAACAACAATGGCAACTTTAAAGTATATAGAGCCGGTTACAGGCTGCAACATTTTTGAAACATCAGATTTCATAGTTTTACTTTTTGCGTTTATAGTAGATAATTCCAATAACAACGATAGCAATAACAACAACACCAATAATAATCATTGCTTTGTTTTTGTTTTCGTCTATTGGTTGAGGGCGATCCGCAGTAACCTCTTTGTTCACAATTTCGCGCTTTGGTCCATTTGGATCAGATTCAATAATCAAAGGCTTTGTTTGTGGTTTTGCGACATCATCTTTTAATTTTTGCGCAATAGATCTAACATCTTTTGGTTTAGTAATAGCCAAGGCTGTCTGTACCGGTACGCCTAAAACCGTAGTTTCTTTTGCGTTATTTTGTGCCTGTTGAGCAGCGGCCATTTCTTTTGCGCGAGCAATAGTATCTTGAACAAATCCCATGATTATTTCCCTTTCTTTTTAAGCATAACAATGCCGATTACCACAATAACAATAACAATAACACCTACAATTACATACGTTGATGTATTTGATGATGATGTATCTGCACCGCCATTATCCATATTTTCTATTTCGGTGTCTGCATTTGTGTTTTTGCCAAAAATAGAAGAAGCTGTATCTGCTAACTTATTAACTATGTCGCCAGCGCCACTTTTTAAAGTACCGGCTTTAATTCCCTCAGCCTTAGCGTTGATTAGATTTGTCTTGGCGGCCTTTCTCTCAAGTCTTGCGGCTTGCCTTGCATCTCTACGCTCTTGTGCCTTTTTGCCAAAACCTAGAAAGCCTTGTATATCATCTTCGGTTACTCCCATCGGCTCTAACCTAGACTTAAGATATTCATAATCTTCCGCTGTAAAATTTTCTTGTCCTGGTGTGTACATATTTATAATTTTTAATGATTTGAAATTTTTATTAACTAAAACGTCGTAGGTTGCTGCATTTCTAATAATTTCGCTAAACCTTTCGTTGTGTTCCGGCAATGTAAATGAGAGTGAGTTGTTAAGAGCTTCAACCGCCTGTTTTGGTGTATAACCTAAACTCATAAATCTGTTAAAGCCCAAAAAATCGGCCTCAATTTCATTTCTAGTTTCAGCGTGCCCCAACTCATGGCAAATTACAAAATCTTGTTCCGGCTTTGACAATTTATTAAACCTGGTTTTATTAACATAAACAGTTTGCCTGTTTCTGCTAAACATTGCCGGAGTTTTCAATTCGGGAACGTCAATTTCTTTTAACAATATGCCTTTTGGTAGTTTCATACAAAGAATAAAATTTGCACGGGAATTAACCCGTGCAAATTATTATTATTATATCATTATGCCTTTTTGGCAATATTAATTTTCTGAACTAGCGAGCCAAAGTTACGAATAGCTTTTGTTTGCTTTTTTTCGAGAGCTCCGGCAGTATTAAGAACAGCACCGCAGATAAATGTAATGTTAACCGATCTTGGAACCTCAGCACTGATACGAGGAGCAATTTTATACTTTAATTGTGTTTGATTGCCAAGCACAACGCCGTCTGTATTAAATACCACTATATCGGTTTGATAAGTGTGTTGATCAAGATTAGTAGAAGGGTTGATAATTTTACTTGCTAAACGCTTAAATGGAGATTGCGCAATAACTTCAATAGGATATGCAACTTGTGCGCCATCACCGCCATTACTTTGTATTTTCATGCCAAGTAAATTGGTTGGATTGTACATTAAAAATGCGTAAAATTCAGAGATATCGTAAGGACTGCCACTTGCCGCTAATGTTAAACCATTTTTGATAAAATCTTCGCCAGCACCTGCAAAATACCCATCCTGGATCATACCTTTTCCTTTTTCTGTTGTGAGCCATTTTGATGAATCAAAAATGAGAAAATCCTTTTCCGGTACACCTGTATCAAGCGCTTCGGCTGCAATTTTTTTTGTGATAGCTTTTTCAAATTCGATCAATCTCATAAATGCACTACCGTACTCAGGAGTCCAAAGATAACCGGGAGTTAACAAAATTTCTTTGGCATCAGCTGAAGAGTTTGTAATGTTCATTGTAAATTGACGATAAACGCTTTTAGCCTCTGTTACAAAGCTTGCGTTAAACGCTCCGTCAAAATCAACAAAATCATCATTTCCGCCGTCGTAAAAATCCTCTGATCCCTCAAAGCTCATATTTTCTCGTACAATTTGTAAAACCTCTTGTTTTTCGTGTGGGGTTAAGCTTTTACCAAAACCAACCATTGGCCCCGTGGCCATAATAACAGCGCCAGCTGCAACAGCATCGCCACTAAATAAAGAAAATCCGGCTAAAACTACGCCGATTAAACCGATAAGAACTAAAATACTTTTTTTCATTTCTGTAAATTTTAAATTAAACTTTTGTTTTTTTTCGGCAATTAGGCCGTTTTTTTGTTAAATGATAAAGAACTCTTAATCATTGTTTTTTGCTCTCCGTCTTCCTCTACTGTAACAAGCTCTTGACGTGTGAAATACTTAATAAGCATCATCACAACAACAAAAACAACTGCTACGAATACAATAGTTTGTAAGCTAACCGCCTTACTAACTCCTTTTGTTACATCTGCAACTGGTTTGGGTGTGTCCATTTTTAAACATTTTAAATTAAACTTAATATTACTTTCGAGCAACAATATTAAGGCTTAATTTAACTCATGTCAATAGCTGTGCTTATCTATGCTTGTTTATGTCGTTTTATGCTCTGTTTTGTTGCGTTTTGTTGTTTTATGTAAAATATATTTCATTTATAAAAGAATTATTATTATATTTGTACCATAAAATTAGTACAGTTTTATAACCAACAGCAAACACAAGAGATGCAGAGACAAGAACAAATAGATAAAATTGGTAACGCAATAATCTATTTAACCAAAAAAATGGGACCGTCCTCAAAAACTAAAATATTAAAGCTTTTATATAAGCTTGATGAAATTTCTATCAAAGACTCCGGTATTCCATTTTTTAATTTAGATTATAAAGCGTGGCGCTTTGGCCCGGTTGAACCAAACATTTACATAGACCTGTCGGACGGTCCTAATATTCTCAGCAATTATATTAAGATTGAGGATAAAGACTGCATGAAACTAATATCTCCGATTAAAGATTTTGATGATTTTGAATTTTCCGATTACAATATCGATTTAATGGATAAATTCATCCGGAGATATAAAGACAAAAGAGCCGAAGATCTTGTAAATCTAACACATGAAAAAGGGTCTCCATGGTGGAAAACTGCAAAAGAAAATAACGTTTTAGCACAATTACTAAACGGCGAAATAAACTCCACTGACTTTAAAATAGACCTTTCGAGACTTGTTAATAAAGATGCAAGAAAAAAATCAATTTACGAAAACTACACAGAACTATTTTAAAGAATATGCTTACTGTTGGCAACCTTATCTATTTTACTCCTTTTTATTTTAAAAATGGTCAAAAACCAAAGCCCAAGTACTTCATTGTACTGTATAACAACAAAAACACAACAATATTAGGCAGTTTACCAACCAGGGTTGATAATGTTCCGCGTGCAGCAAATAAAATTTTTGGCTGCATCAATTTACCCGAAGACTGTTTTAATTGCTTTTTCATCCCAAGCACAATAGAATTTACAGAATGTGGTTTTAAATTCCCTCAAACAACATACATTTATGCAGAGCAAATGTATGAAGAAAACATAAAAACACTGGAAAGCAACCACAAAACAAATGGCGTAGATTACCAAATAATCGGCAAGGTAAAAAAGGAAATATTTAATGATATAATTAAATGCTTTAAAATCTCAAATGTAGGCAAACGCGGTTACAAAAAATTACTCCAACAAATCTAAAACCCACATAAAATAAAAACCCTAAAACACTGGTAATGAGGCTGTTAAAAACAAGTAACGAATAAAATAACGAATATAGGGGCGAAAATCAACGAATAAAATAACGAATATAACCAATTGATTTACAGTATTTTACATATATTAGTAACGAATAAAATAACGAATATAGGGGCAAAAATCAACGAATAAAATAACGAATACACCTATTAATAAATTAATATATTAATTACTTTTAATTAAGAGGATTAAAAAAGTTTTAATTTTTGTTTATTTTTTTTTGAGGAAAAAGCAAAGAAATTAAGAAAAAAAGAAAAAAGTTGCGCGAAAAAAGAAAAAGGATTAATTTTGCATAAATCTCAAAACTTAAAAAGATGAAAAAAAGTAAATCAAAAACAACTAAACCGGTTTTGGAAATTAACAAAACCAAAAAAAGGAAAAAGCCGCTAAATATGTTTGGCTTTTTAAAAGGTAAAATATTTTACAAGGGAAAAGAAGATGTGTTTAACTTAGCATAAATTAGCCATGGCAAGAATCAGAAGATATTTACTCGACACACATGTTATTTTATGGTATCTTTCGGGCGACGAAAGATTACCCGAAGACATACGCAACTCAATTGACTATTACGAAAATGAGTACTGGTTTAGTATTGAGAGCATGAAAGAAATTGTTGCACTAAAAAAAGCCGGACGCATTAAACAAATATCGGCATTAGAGATTTTAAAAGCGCTAAAACAAATGCACATCAAAGGCGCATTGTTTGATGAAGGAGATCTATTGATTTTAGAAAATATTCCATTGGACAAAAAACACCAGGACCCTATCGACCTTGCACTAATTTCTACTGCAATAGAATTAGGCGCAACTCTTGTAAGTGCTGATACAAAATTTCCATCGTATCGCGAACACGGTTTAAGCTTACTCGAAATAGCTTAATCTAAAGCCGTTGGCCTAGCTTTAAAAACATAAACAAATTTGCTCTCGTCGGTAGCTCCACGGGAGCCTATTTTATTTAATGTGCCTTTGTTTGTGAAATAAGTTTCTATACTACAAGCTATTTCTTTGTTGTAAGCATAAAAACTTTTAAAATATTTTAAATCACCAAACTTTTTTTCATGTTCGTGCTTTCTGCGCTCAACATCACAAGTTACACCAATATACCATCTATTGTGGTCGGTGTAAATAAGACTATTGTCTTTAACATGTTTGTTTATCTTAGCTAATATGCTACGATAGGTTTTTGATACTGCCATAATTATTCATTTTGAGGGTAAAAATCGGTTAAATAACCTACGATAAATTGTTTGATATTATCTAATTCTGAGGTACTATTGTCATCACATTGGCTTTCAGTAAAATAAACTTCAATTACGTTTAATTGCATAGTTGCCTTTGTATTTAAATATATAGAACATTTACCTGGCTGTGTAAAGTAGATACCTTCTAATCTCGTAAACTCAAATTCTTTATCATAGCCAAAACCTTTTTTATTTTCAATTATATTTTTATGATCTCCTCTTTTTACTTCTTTAAGAAAATCTTCATATTTGTTTATGTTTATAAATAATCTATCTTTCATTATAAATTGTTTTTATTATTTTTTCTCTTAAATTCACTTTTGCGATATCGGCATCTGATAGTTTGATCGCTATAAAAATTTCATTTGATACTGAATGAGTGATTAGTATCTTCTCTATTGTTTCTGGACTTAATAAATCTTGAAAAAAGTCGTAATCCAAAACCTGTCCGATTTTTTTCAACAGATCTGTATCTATCGAATCTCTTTTAAAGATATCATATACATTGCTTCTTTCTTTATTGATGAGTTTTGCGAATTCTGTAACATCCATATTTACAGCCTTTACTCTCTCTCTAATAAGTGTTCCAATTTTTTTACTCATAATGTTTAAAGTTAAGTTGTTGATAATCAATGTGTTTTGAGATTTTTATAATTTTATTTGATTTTTTATCAAATTTTATTTGCATTTATCTCAATTTGTTTACTATATTTGTAAAAGTTTTCTTTTATAAATAACGATTAAACAACTAAAAACAATATAATATGAAGACACCGGAACAAATTCAAAGACACATTGATGCTTATATCGAGCAAATGAAGTACACCGTAAAGGATGGACAACAGATAAAAAAAGAAGATGCTTATTTGGGAAATCTCAAAAGGTTTAAGATTTATTTAGAAACATCTCCACGCGAAGAATTTATTGTAAATCAGTTAAAAGAAACTCAAAAAAGAATTGAGTTCATAAACGATCACGAAAATTTTAAAGAGTGGCGTTCATCTAATCAATCAAAAATAAATGGAATGCTACCAATGGAACAAAAACGAGCTTATGAAGTTGCGATGGAATTACCAAAACACATGCGCCGTCAGCGAGCTCTTGAATTTATTCTTGACGACGAATTAGTAAAAAATTAAACATACAACTATGGAAGATGTGCAATTAAAATTAAAGCAGTTTGACAACAGCTTGCCACACGATCAGTTGAGGCTTATCTACAAAGAACTAATTGATATTAAGTACAACAAAAGCGATTTACCGCCTGAGGTAACAGAAAGGGAATATCAAGTTACGGAGGCCGCACGCTGGGTTAAAAAATCTGCATCGTGGATAAGAAAAAAAATATACGACGGCGCTGTTCCTATGCGAAAAAATAATAAAGGAAAATGGGTTTTAAGCTGGGACGATATTCAAGAATTATTAAAAATAGCAAATGATAAGTACAGTAAATAATGCAAGGTTACACCATATTGCAAAACGCCGTAAAGAATACTTATATATGGAAAAATCGGAATTATAAAGATTTTTGGATTGATATTATGATGCAAGTTAGACCACAGGAAAATACGCTTATAATCAGAGGTAAACAAGTTATTTTACCTCCGCATACTGTTTGTATTTCTGTTTACAAAACAGGTATTCCCGGTTTAACTGAACAAAAAGCCCGAACCATGTTAAAAAAACTCGAAGCAGACGGATATATAAAGGTGTGTACGGTTAGCAGGCGAACATATATTACCATACTCGACACCGATTTATATAAGTATCCTAAAACGAAAACCAAAACGAATACGGCAAAATCGGGAACCAAGCAGCCCGAAATGTGGAGCGATGATTTTGATTATATAAACAAAAAAATAGAAATGCTATGAGAAAAAGAGACCCCTACAAAGTAGTTATTAGTGTTGAGGAGTTTGCAAAAATGAGCTCTTCGCAAGTGTGCGATATTCTTGTTAAAAACCGCAATTATTGCATACAGGGCAATACGCCCGGAGTAGATAGGTGTATTATTGAGCCTGATTTTGTTTGTTGGTTTATTGACAATACTACAGGCGAAAGGCATACATTTAAAACACTAAAGCGAGCTGTTAGAGCTGCAAAAAAACAAGGCGGTTTAAATGTTCCTATTTATGATAATAATTCGATGATAATTGAGATTGTAGAACTAATTAAACTAAGTTAATATGAAACTAGAAAAAACAATTGGCGACGAAGTAGGATCTTTTGTTGATGCTCTACTTTTACAACGTAACATTCCGCAACAATTACCAGTACCTGAGTTCTTTTTGCGCAATAGTGTCGATTATGCAAATCAGTTTATTAAACAAGTGTTTATTCGCATGGATCCGGCAATTACCGAAAAAAACTATGTGCACATCCCTGAGTACAACTCTTTGGCTAGCTATCTAATTAACACAAAAAATAAAGGCTTGCTACTAATTGGCGAATGCGGAACCGGCAAGAGTAATATTCTGAAAAACATTATCCCAATGGTTTATCGCATGCGAGATAAAATTGTTTTTCCTGTTTCGTGCTACGATATTCATAAAATTGATGTATATGAGACCGCCAGGCGTCGCAGACATTTACTACTCGATGAGATTGGTGTCGAAACAAATATTAACGATTATGGCGAAAAGTTTAACCCTGTAGAGCGCCTGATCAACATCTCCGAAGATGAAAATAAAGCCCTGTTTGCAACCACAAATTTAAGTTTGCAAGAGTTGGCAGAAAGATACGGTAAGAGAGCATACGACCGCATTAGTAAAAGGTGTGCAGTAATTGAATTTAAAACAAAAAGTTTAAGGTAATGAAAGAAAAGTTAAAAAGCATTTGGCTTAAAATTATCGGCAAAAAAGAACCGGAAACCAGAGGACCGGAAAAGTCTGAGGAGATATTTCAATCTCTTGAGTTAGGAATGAGGCATTTAATTACATCAAAAGAACTGCTTAAGGCGCGCGGTATTACTATTATGGTTTATTATCGTGGCCAGTATCTAAAAAATGCTAAAGTAGCATTTATTAAAGCTTTGCGCAAAATGGCAGATGACGCCCGGGAGGTTGAGGAGTTTGACGAAGCTAAATTTTATGAAGAGAAAATTAAAATTGTAAAATCAAAATTGTAAAATCAAAAAAAAAGAAATTATGGAAAATGTTTTTAACACAAATCAATTTTCAACAAAACTAAGCGACCAGGATCAACAGGCGCTAAATGAGGCAATTTTTAAAATTAACCCCGATTTTGTTGGTACAAAAACAGATGCTTTTAAAGCAATTTTAAGCGATTATTTAAAATGCAAAAGCGAAACGGATAAATTAAAATCTGACATTGAGCAGCTTAGCGAAAACTATAACATTACCGTTAGTGAATTTGGCGAAAAATTAGAGCTTGTTGCTAAGGAGCTCGAAGAGCGCAAGAAATTTATTGAGGAAATGGAAAGCCCGGCGGATAATATCGGCTTTAGTGACGAGGATTTAAAGCGCTATAAGATTTTGGCTTATTTGGCTGTTAAAGAAAAATTTATTGAGGAAAACTCAATCCCGGAACTAGTTAATAAAATATTAACTCACTATCAGAGTCAGGGGTATTTTTTACCGGAACCGGAGGAGTTAGAGGCTGCAAAAAAAGAACTAGGTTTAATTTAATGCTATAAATGCTATGGAAGAAAAAATTACAGTAAACAAGGCAGAGCTTAAAAAAACATTAGAGTTAAGCGAACGCAGGCGAATAGCATTAGAAAAAGCTTACAATGTTATTAGTGTTGTTATTGGTCCTGATGGGATCCCCGAACGGAAATATAAACTAATTTCTAAGGTTACAAAAATCATTCAGAATTCTGAAAAATACGAAAGTGTATTAAATACGATTGATGATGATTTTTTAACAGAGGTTCAAGAACTAGTAAAGGAGGGTTAAATTATGAAAGTACCAATATTTGCCGATGCAATTGAGGATAGCTCTTTATCTGAGCTGCTTAATGAAGTTAAAAGCGAAAACAATTACAAATCTTTTGATCAAGCAAGAGAACGGGTTATTCCGGAGGGGTTTGATAAAGAGATGATAGCAGAGGAAGAAAAAACCGAAAGTTTGCCGGAAAAGGTTGAGGAAAAGCCTTTGGTTAAAAAACCATTTATGCCGTATAATGAACAGGCAGAAATGCTTGTTACTGCTTTAGACTCTGTGCAACAATTATCTTTGCCGGCTTTAGCTAAAAAAATGAGTTTTACTACTGAGGAAAAAAGAGAACTCAAGAGAATAAGGCGCAAGCGCAAAATAGACAAAAACGACTTGACTGGAGAAGAAAAGCTTTTGTTTGAAAAATGGGTCATGATCAAAGATTTTGAAGAAGAGTTGCCTTTTACTCAAAAAGAAATTAAGTTTCTTAGCGATCCTTTGGCGCGCATGTTAGAGCAGTCGCAAGCAGAAATGAAACCGGGCATGGCTTTAATGGTTGCAGCTGCGACTGTTAGCTTGCCCCGTGTCGCCATGTTATTTGCATTAAAGAGCGATCTATCCGAATTAGAAGTAAAACCAGTAAAAAAAATTGAAGATGGCAAACAAAATAATACTGATAGCGGGGCAGCGAAATAGCGGTAAAACTAATAGTGGTAAGGCGTTAATAAATGCTTATTACGATGCGCATGGCGAAACCAATAGGATTTTAATTGTCGATACTGTTGATCACGAACAGTATCGACATGTGCAGGCAATAGAACCGCATTTTATTAAGGCCTGGAAAAGCAAAACCGGAGTTTATAGATGTTTCTCCTCTCCGCCCCCTGGTGCCGATACTGATTGGCATTTGCAAATTGTAACAGGTAAAGATGAGAGCGGAATACTCTACTTTAACAACGGTTTGTTTGTGATAGAGGATGCAACAAAGTTAACAGAGGACAGGTTACAACCATATTTACGCAATTTTTTGGCAGACACAAAGCAATTTAATGTAGATGTTATATTTATGTTTCATGGTTTTGGATTTGTGCCACGTCGTTTATGGAAACTTGCCGATGTTGTTGTAATTCATAAGACTGTGGAGAATTTTAATCAGATAAAAGGCAATATTCCGGCACCCGGTTTAATTGAGCCTGCATTTATAACTGTGCAAAATCACCCAAATAGATACTATTCACAAACCGTTAAACTAACCTAACCATGGCAGAATTAAAATGTTACAATTTAAAAAGCCTTGCCGGGCTTTATGGCGTTGACGTTCGCACGCTCAAAAGCATGCTTAAGGAGAAAAAAATTAGTGTTAAACCTGTTGGTAATATTTACACGGTTAAAGATGTAGAAAAAATCTTTGATGTGTTGGGAATGCCGGCAAAATAAA
>JAQVYP010000029.1 GCA_029004655.1 Oscillospiraceae bacterium
CTCGGCATCCAGTAATATTCCGGTCGGTCATGCCGGACTGAATCGTAGGCGAGAACAACTTGTGCATAAGTACAACGTCCGAGGTCTATGTATCCGGTTTGCATTTGATAAACAGCGTTATCGATAATTCGATATACTTCTTGAGTTTTAACATCAAGGTTTTTATAATAACGTTTTTCATAGGTTTTAATCGGAGTAAAATGTACGCGTCGGGGGTATATGCTTTCGGTTCTGGCGTTATGATACTCAAAATCACCTGTTGTCGCCCCGTCTGTTGCTGAACTATTTGTTGAGGTAGAGGTTTCATTGTGATTATCTGAACTGTTTGTTTGAGAAGTAGGATCGGAAATGTTATGTGAGTTAGATTCAGAACTGTCAGAGCCGGTAAATTCACTGCTTTGGTCATTTAATGCGGATACAATAGTCTGAGCAGTATCAGCAAAATCAGAAAGAAAAGATGGGGGTTGTTCTGACGATGTGGCGGTGATAGGGTTCTTACAACCGGAAAGAAATATTAAAATTGCAAGTCCTAGAATAAAAATTTTTTTCAATGGCTCTCATCCTTTAGTAATTTTAGAAACTGACTAATATCGTAATAATCAGCATAAGAAACATCTGTGTTACATGATGATAAAATGTATTTAATGGCAATTGCTTTGTTTGATTCGTCCAAAGACAAAAATGTGTCTATAATTGTCGATGTAATTGTTTCGGAATTGTCAGTATATTTAATAATTATCACGGCTTGTGCGCCGGTGATTCTAAAAAGGCCTTTTTCAAGCAATATTTTGCCGCTTTCATCAATAATATTTTTCCCTATATCGAACGAAATACCACCGCTGCTATCGACTATGTGAGCAAGCGCATCTTCGCCCAGAACAAAAAATTTGTCGATTTCCGAATTTGAAACAACTGACACAGCAGATTTAAGAGCAGATATTCCACCATATAAATAATGTCCGGCCAGAGTATCGGTGCGATTAAGAATATTAACAGAACGATCAGCAACAGTAGATACGGCGACCGCATTTTGTGAAAACTTTAAATTCGCAATAACATTTTTCGGTTTTTCACCAATATCATAGCAAAACAAAACATTAATATCACTAACTGTGGCAACAGGTGCAGCAATCGATGAAATCGAGACGGAAGAATCGCCGTTATCTTGATCAATCAATAAAAATATAGCAGTAAAAACGCCAAAAACAGATAGACAAATAATAAATGTTAAAGTAAATGCGAGAAAATTATATAGCCTGAATTTTTTTTTAACCTTATGCTTTTTAGCTCTCAAGGTATGGTATCTCCAAACTGTAATAAAATTATAGCACAAATTTGTCAGTATTACAGTGTTTTTGTTTGGTAATTTTAAAAACAAGTAATTCCGGCAATAATATTTATCATACCCAGATGACTATTGCTCCATTCAAAAAAATATGGTATAATCACACGAATGTGATTGTTAAAATATTTAAAGCACCTTTTGCTCACCGCTGCGAGCGGCAACCGCAAAAGCTGTGCATATTATACCATTCACTCTTCGAATTCATGGTATAATAAAAAGATAAATTATCGTTTTTAAAGGAAGGTTAATGCATATGAGTTACAAATTTGCAGATCGTGTTATGGGTCTTAAACCATCAGCAATTCGTGAGATTTTAAAATTCACTTCAATGCCGGGATATATCCCTTTTGCGGCAGGCAATCCGGCACCGGAAGCTTTTCCGATAGAGGCTGTTAACGAAATTTCAGCAAAGCTTTTAAACATGCATCCGGTCGATGCTCTGCAATATTCAATCACTGAGGGTTATGCACCTTTAAGAGAACATTTAAAAGACTATATGAAGCGGAAACATAATATAGACCGTGAATTTGATAATATTATCATCACGTCAGGTGCACAGCAGGTAATGAACCTTTCAACAATGGCTTTGTGCAATCCGGGTGATACAATTATATGTGAAAACCCTAGTTTTATTGGCTCACTTAATGCATTCAGATCATTTGAAATCAATTTAGCCGGCGTTGATGTTGAGGCTGATGGAATGAGCATTGAAGTGCTTGAAAATCAAATCAAATCAAATCAGAAAGCAAGGTTTATTTACACTATTCCAAACTTCCAAAATCCGTCGGGTGTCACTATGTCACTTGAAAAGCGCAAAAAGCTTTACGACCTTGCAAAGCAATATGGTTTGCTGATTCTTGAGGATAATCCATATGGTGATATTCGCTTTTCCGGCGAAAATATCCCAAGTATTAAAAGCTTTGACGAAGATGGAATCGTCATTTATGCAGGTTCGTTCTCAAAGGTTTTGGCACCGGGAATTCGTGTGGGATATTGTATTGCTCCTGCCGAGATTATTGCAAAGCTTGTTGTATGTAAGCAGACAAGTGATGTGCATTCAAATATTTGGGGGCAAATAATTTGCCATGAATTTATGACGAATTATGATTATGAAGGACATCTGTCAAAAAATTGTAAGATATATGCTAAAAAGGCAAATCTTATGATGGATTTGATTGATAAATATTTACTTCCAGCCGGTATAACATATACCCGTCCGGAGGGTGGTCTTTTCATCTGGTGCAAATTGCCGGATGGCGTGGATATGTTAGAATTCTGCAATGCAGCTGTGGAGCAAAAGGTTGCGGTTGTTCCGGGTAATGCTTTCACAATGAAGGATACTGACCCAACGCAGTGCTTCAGAGTTAATTTTTCTACTCCAACCGATGAACAATTGGTTCAGGGAATGGAAATATTGGGCGAGGTTGCAAACAAATTAATTAAATAAAATAATTCTCAAATAATTTTGTGCCGGTCAAGGCTAAGGGAGCATGTTATGAGTGAAATTGAATTAGAAAAGAAAAGAGTTTTCAGTGCAATTCAGCCAAGCGGAATGTTGACTTTGGGCAACTATCTTGGTGCATTGAAAAACTGGAAAGATATGCAGAATGATTATGATTGCTTGTTTTCAGTTGCTGATTTGCACGCAATTACAGTTAGGCAGGAGCCTGCCAAGCTTCGTCAACAGGTTTATACAACTGCAGCTCTTTTGTTGGCAATCGGTCTCCAGCCACAAGAAAGCATAATATTTATCCAGTCACACGTTAGCGCACATTCGCAACTTGCATGGCTGTTAAGCTGTTATACACAGTTTGGCGAATTGTCAAGAATGACTCAGTTTAAAGACAAATCTCAAAAACATGCAGACAATGTTAATGCCGGCTTGTTTTCCTATCCGTCACTTATGGCTGCGGATATTTTGCTTTACCATTCGGATCTGGTCCCTGTCGGTGCGGACCAAAAGCAACACATTGAAATAACACGCGATATTGCAACCAGATTTAACAATATTTATGGTGATGTGTTCACTATTCCTGAACCATATATCAGGAAAATCGGCGCGCGTGTAATGTCACTTCAGGAACCAACTAAAAAGATGTCTAAATCTGATGAAAATGTAAACGCATGGGTTGCAATACTTGATAGTCCGGAAGATATTATGCGCAAATTCAAACGTGCCATGACCGATTCAGATTCAAATGTTTGCGTTGGCGAGGGACGTGACGGTGTTAATAATCTTATCGGGATTTATTCTGCAATCACACACAGAACTGCAGATCAGGTTGCCGCAGAGTTTGAGGGCAAAGGCTATGGGGATTTCAAAAAGGCAGTCGGTGAGGCCGTTGTTGAGGAATTACGCCCTGTTCGTGAAAAATATGAGTATTATATTAAAGATAAAAAGGAACTTGAAGCCATTTATAAAATCGGTGCCGAAAAGGCAGAGAAAATTGCCAATCGCACACTAGGTAAGGCAATGAAAAAAATTGGCTTTGTTATTTAATTGGGAGCGTGGCAATGTGTCCGATACACCGATTTTTGACGCAGTAATGGATTATTCCAAAAAAAATTATATAAGATGTCATACTCCAGGGCACTCGGGCAACGGAGAGGCGCTGAGTGACGCTCTGTCGGCAGTTGCCTCTTTTGATGTTACAGAGGTTGACGGGCTCGACAGCCTTTATCATGCAGATGATATAATCTTAAAATGCGAGCAAAATGCAGCAAAATTGTTTGAGGCTAAACGCACATTAATTTCGGCGGGCGGTTGTACTTTAGCGATTCAGACTATGATTGCGCTTGTGTGTCAAAGGGGCGGGAAAATTGCGGTATCCAGGAATGCGCACCGTTCAGTCGTATCAACTCTTGCTTTGCTTGATATAGAGCCGATTTGGTTGTATCCCCAAGACAATGTTGTTACAGCCCAAACTGTTGAGGATACTCTAAATAGTATTTCGGATGTTTTAGCCGTTTATTTAACCAGCCCCGATTATTACGGTCGTCTTTGCGATATAAAATCTATTTCAGAGGTTTGCCATAGTCATTCCGTTCCACTACTTGTGGATAATGCGCACGGGTCGCATTTAGGACTTCTAAAGACAAATCTGCACCCAATTCATCTGGGTGCAGATTTAACAGCATGCTCGGCACATAAAACTCTGCCTGTTTTAACGGGCGGTGCATTTTTAAATATAAATAACGAACAATATATTGAAGACGCCAAACGATTTATGTCGATTTTTGGCTCAACAAGCCCATCATATTTGATAATGTCATCGTTAGACACTGCAGTTGACTGGGCATTGAAAAATGGCAAGAAAAGCTTTATAGAGCTAGAAAAAAAGGTATCTGAATTAAAAACAACAGCAAAAAAATGTGGTATTTTGCCGGATTTCGAAAATGTTGACCCTGTAAGATTAACTTTGCAACCCGCCAAAATCGGTCTTTCGGGAATTGGTGCGGCAAAGCAGTTGAAATCTGCGGGAATAATCACTGAATATTTCGATGATGAATATGTGGTTCTGATTTTAACACCATTCTTAAATCCATCGGACTTTAAAATAATTGATTCTGCAATAAAAAACTTGAAGTCCGACGGGACATCGATTACAAAAAATAATATTCTCAAGTTTTCTGCGGCAAAAGCGGTTATGTCACCAAGACAGGCAATATTTTCAAAGAGTGAGATTATTCCGATTTATATGAGTGAGGGAAGAATAGCGGCTGACATTGTTTGCCCATGTCCTCCGGGAATTCCGGCAGTTATCCCGGGCGAAGAAATCAGCAGCGCCGTGATTAATTACCTTGCCTCAAGAAATATAAGTGAAATAAGAGTAGTTAAATAGAAATAAAGGAGTGTGGTATTATGTTTGACCGATTAATTGGTAATGAGCTTATCAAAAGTCAAATTAGTGAAATGGTGTCGGGCAACCGTCTGCCACACGCCATGATTATAGAGGGCGAAGATGGTCTTGGAAAGCACACATTAGCGGCAATTATTGCGGCAGCGGCAATTTGCGAGCAGAGCAACGCTCCATGCGGAAAGTGTCGTGTGTGTGATCTTGTGGCACGATATGTGCACCCCGATGTGTGTCTTTACAGCCCGCAGAAAAGCACCTTCAAGGTTGACACAGTAAGAACAATCAGGAATGATGCTTATGTAATGCCGCTGGAAGCAAAGAGGCGTGTTTTCATTTTGGAACATACTGAGCTTATGAATAAAGAGGCTGAAAATGCACTGCTTAAGGTGCTGGAAGAGCCTCCGGGAACTGCAATCTTCATTTTACTGACCATGAGCGCATCACAGTTGCTCCCAACAATTCGTTCTCGTTGCATCACATTTTCTTTGCAAGAGCCGTCTTTGGAGCAGGCAACAGAATATATTAAATCTCATACAGATTTTGAATCAGAAGATATCGAAAAGACAGTGACAGAGTGTGGAAACAACATCGGTCGGTCGCTGGAAATTTTAAATAACGGTAAAGCTTTGCAAATCCAAAATGCTTGGGAGCTTTTCGGGGCTGTTACAAATGGCAAAAAACTTGATGCTTTAAAAGTATGCTGCAAAGTTGAAAGTGATAGGTTGGCGATTGATTCCTTGCTGTCAGAGTTCAGAAGAATTTTAACCGATGAATTTAAAAAAAGTGCTTGTGGCAATTTTAACAAAGAATCAACACAGAATATTTCTAAAATGATTGATATTGTTGACGAAATAATCGTTGCTGCTAAAAGCAATTGCAATAAGGCTTTGCTTCTAACAACGCTTTGCGCCCGCCTTTGCGAAACATGAAGTAATTGTAAAAAAAACAAACGTATGATATACTATGTTTAGTATATGTTAATACTATTTCCAATTAAAAAGACCGCAAAGATTCGGTGATTTGTAGTTGAAATTAGTATAATACATGGATTAAATAACAATCGTGCCGACTAATTAGCGGCAGAATGGAGCATATAATGGTTGAAGTAGTCGGGGTAAAATTCCGCACCGACGGGCAAACTTATACCTTTGACCCAAAGGATAAAAAGTTTAGCGTGGGCGATGTAGTTATAGTTGACACTGTCCGTGGGACAGAGTGTGGGGAAATATCTAAAGCAAATTATTCAGTTAGAGACGAGGAAATAGTTAAACCTCTTAAAGAAGTTCAACGCCTTGCTGATAGAAATGATTTGCAGCGCATAGAAGACAATCGCAAATGTGAAAAGGAAGCGTTCTTGGCTTGCGAAGCGAAAATTATCGAGCATAACCTTGATATGAAGCTTGTTGATGTAGAAATGTCTTTCGATAACAGCAAAATTTTGTTTTACTTCACAGCTGATGGAAGAATTGATTTTAGGGAACTTGTTAAGGATTTGGCGTCAATATTTCGCACTCGTATTGAACTCCGCCAAATTGGTGTTCGTGATGAAGCAAAAATGCTCGGCGGACTTGGCATTTGTGGTCAGCCGTTTTGCTGTACCAGATTTTTGGACAATTTTCAGCCTGTTTCAATTAAAATGGCAAAGGAGCAAGGCCTGTCTCTTAATCCAACCAAAATATCCGGAACTTGTGGCCGCTTAATGTGCTGCTTAAAATATGAGCAGGATGCATATGAATATCTTATAAGCCTAACTCCAAAGACAGGCTCCATTGTTTCAACTCCGGACGGTGATGGAATGATCATTGATGTCAGCCTTTTGACCGGAATGCTAAAAGTCAAATTGAGTGATTCAGATATCGCCCCTATTTCTGTTCATCGCGATAATGTGAAAGTTTTAAAAGCTTGCAAGGGCAAGAAATAGAATTAATAAAGCAATAAGAATCCGCCTGTACTTTTAATTGTACAGGCGGATTCTTTATCTTTATTAAGCAATATTGTCGCTTTTGCCGGCAAACTGACTGTTGTATAAATCAGCATAAAATCCATTTTGCTCCATCAAGCTTGTATGAGTTCCATGCTCAATAATGTCGCCGTGATTCATAACCAAAATTAAATCTGCATTCCTAATCGTTGATAAGCGGTGAGCAATAACAAAGCTGGTGCGTCCGACCATAAGCTTGTTCATGGCTTTTTGAATAAGAACTTCGGTACGAGTGTCAACACTGGAGGTTGCCTCGTCAAGAATAAGAATAGCCGGATCTGCAAGCACTGCTCGAGCAATGGTTAATAGCTGCTTTTGACCTTGTGAAAGATTAGAAGCTTCTTCATTGATAACAGTGTCGTATCCCTCGGATAAGGTGCGAACAAAACGGTCAACATAAGAGGTTTTGGAAGCAGAAATAATTTGCTCCTGTGTTGAACCATCTTTACCGTAACCAATGTTGTCGTGAATTGTTCCGTTAAACAACCAAGTGTCTTGCAAAACCATTCCAAAAAGGCTGCGTAAATCGGATCGCGTTATATCCGTTATATTAACTCCGTCAATTTTAATGTTACCGCCAATTAGTTCGTAGAAACGCATAAGCAAATTAACAAGAGTGGTTTTGCCAGCACCAGTAGGGCCTACAATTGCAACTGTCTGACCCGGCTTGACTTCAACATTAAGGTCTTTAATAAGAATCTTATCATCAGAGTATCCGAATTTAACATGCTCAAAACTTACGGCGCCATGAGGATTGGTAAGTTCAATTGAATTTTTTGAATCTGAAACTTCTTCAGTTTCATCAAGGATTTCAAACACACGCTCTGCCGAAGCGGCGGTGGATTGCAGAACATTTATAATGTTTGCAATTTGAACAATCGGCTGTGTAAATTGTCGTGAATATTGAGTAAACGCAATAATATCACCAAGACCAATCTTAGCATTAATAGCCAAAACACCACCAACAGCGCAGATTAAAAGATACCCTAAGTTGTTTAAAAAATTGGTAAGCGGCATAATCAGACCAGAAATAAACTGAGATTTCCAACCGGCATTATATAGTTTCACATTAATATCGTCAAAAGCTTCAATGCTTATATTTTCATGTGAATAAGCTGAAATAATTTTGTGCCCGGTATACATTTCCTCTACGTGTCCGCTAATATTACCAAGCTCTTGTTGGTTAGCTTTAAACTGCTTTTTTGAACGCTTAGCAACAAACATCGTAATAATAATAATTAATGGAAGTGTGCAAATTGTAATAAGTGTTAGTATCAGACTGATAGAAAGCATCATAATAGTAACACTGATAATTGTAACAACTGCGGAGATAACTTGTGTCAGAGATTGTTGCAAAGTGTTGCTGACATTATCAATATCATTGGTAACACGGCTTAAAATTTCGCCATGCGTATAGGTGTCAAAATATTTCATCGGAAGCCTGTTAAGCTTTACGTCAACGTCATTACGCATGTTATATACAGTTTTTTGTGCAATCTTAGCCATTACAAATGATTGAACAAAGCCGAAAATTCCGCTAAAAGCGTATAATGCAAGGCATAGCAGAAGAATACCACCAATGTAATCAAAATCCATTCCGGGTTTTCCTTTTGAAAAATCTACTTTGAAAAGTGCCTCTTTCATGTTTTCGGCAAGGCCGGAGGTAATGCTTTCGGGCAACATGGAATAAATCTGTTCGCCTGTAATATTTGTTGGGACAGAGCCCAAATTTTTTTCAATTTCCTCATAGATTGAACGCTGCATAATTGTTGTTTGAATGCTATTGGCCGCATTAGCCAGTATCTTAGGGGAAACAGTTGAGAATATTGTGGAAACAATTGTTGCAGCAAGAACTAATAATAAAGCGATTTTTACAGCTTTTAAATAAGCTAATAGACGTTTTATTGTAACGCTGAAGTTTTTGGCTTTTTCTCCGCCTTGCATCATATGACCGCCAGGTCCATGACCGCCCATAGGTCCTCTGCGAGGAGGTTGATTAGGTCTGTTGGATTGGTTTGTCATGCTATTTCCTCCTCACTATGCTGTGAAAGTACAATTTCTTTATAAACTTCACAATGTTCATATAAATCTTTGTGCTTTCCTATGCCGGCAATTTCACCGTCAGACAAAACTATTATTTGCTCTGCATTCATTATTGTACTTACACGTTGTGCAACAATTAGCATAACAGCATCGGTGATTTCGGATTTAAGTGCTGCACGAAGCTTTGCATCGGTTTTAAAGTCAAGAGCAGAGAAACTATCGTCGAAAATATATACTTCAGGTTTTCTGACCAAAGCACGCGCAATGGACAGACGCTGCTTTTGTCCACCGGATAGGTTAGATCCGCCTTGGGAGATTGTTTCACTAAACCCGCCTGGCTTTCTCATGATAAAGTCGTATGCCATGGAAGTTTTTGCGGCTTGCTCAATTTCTTCTTGTGTCGCATCTTCTTTGCCATATTTAATGTTTTCTGCAACAGTGCCGGAAAAAAGAACGGCACTTTGAGGAACAAGACCAATTTTTGCGCGTAAATCCTTAATAGATATATCGTTTATGTTCTGACCGTCGATTAAAATCTCCCCGGATTCTATGTCGTGGAATCTTGGAATTAAATCAATCAATGTTGTCTTACCTGAACCGGTTGAACCAATAATAGCGGTGGTCTCGCCGGGGTTAGCCTTAAAACTAATATTCTTTAAAACCGGTTGTTCAGCACCTTGAAAGCGAAAAGTAACATTCTTAAACTCAATACCGCTTAGAAGCTTTTCAGAATCCTGTGAGCCGTTGTCCACAATCTCATTGGTAGAATCAAGAACACCATTGATGCGCTCTGCTGAAACAGTTGCACGAGGTATAAAGGTTAGAATCATAGAGAAGAACATAAGCGAAATCATAACGTGCATAACATACTGAATGAACGCCACCATTTGTCCCATACTGATAATAGAATCGTTAATATAATTTGAACCTACCCAGTAGATTAAAATTGTGGTAAAGTTCATAATAATCATAACTACCGGCATCATAACTGCCATAATTCTTGCAACCTTTAATGAGGTTTGTGTTAAATCAAGGTTTGCATCTTCAAAAACCTTCTGATCTTGTTTGGTGCGATTAAATGCACGAATGACGCGAACACCGGTTAGACTCTCGCGCAGTACAAGGTTAAGTTTATCTAACTTTAACTGTTGAAGCTTGAAAAGAGGAGTGGCAAAAGAGATAATAATAACAACGGTAATTGCCAGAAACACTCCTACAATTGCAATTATCCAAGACAGCTCTTTTGCCTTGATAACTGCCATTATAATTGCGCCTATACCCATTATAGGGGTGAAAAACAAAAATCTTGATTGAACAACAAGTTGTTGAATCTGGCTGACATCATTGGTAGTTCGAGTAATAAGAGATGCAGTTCCGAACTTGCCGATTTGATTGTTAGAGGAATTTGTAACCTTAACAAAAATTGCCCTTCTTACATTTGATGCAACTCCCGAGCTTGTAATTGAAATTAAAAGTGATGCACAAACAGCACATAAAGAAATAACTGCTGAAATAATCAGCATGTCAATACCCGTTGAAATAATCATTCCTACGTCACCGGGAGTAATCCCTTTTTCAATTATTTCTTGCATTTTACTTGGAAGCAGCAGCTCGCTTATAGCTTGAATACTTATGAATACAATTGCTAAAAGGCCAAGCCACTTATACTTTCCAAGATTATTTTTTAATAGTTTAATCATTTGGAACCCCCACAGTTTTTTCGTTGGTTAAGAAATTCAGTTATCTTGTCAAGCAGACGTATTGCTTCATTCGAGTCGTCTTCACCAAGATAATTAATTAAATCGATTGTAAAACCTTTTCGCTTTTTATCCGTATTTTTAACAAAGGCCATACCTTTGTCAGTCAGCGTAATTCTAACAGAACGACGATCGGCAGCATCGCTTATTTTTGTAATATAACCAAGCTTTAACAATCGATTTGTTTGCTGTGTAACAGATGAGCGCGTAACACCAATACTGTCACTTACAAATGATACTGTAATACCGTTAGGACTATTTAAATTATGGTGAAAAACAAAAATCATCAGAGCAACATCTTTAGCTCCAAGCTCACCAATTGAATCCGGTTTAAATCGTAAATGCTGTATGCGATTTAATGATTCAATAAATCTTGCTGCAAGAACGGAATCTTTTTGCAAAATATCACATTCCTTTCACATATAATTAATTAAGTTACTTAACTATTATACAAATAATTTTAATGGAATTATGAACAAACTTTTAACATTCTTAAATTTAACTGATATGTTATTGTAAAGAAAAATGGTTAAAATTTTTTGTGCAATATTTAAAGGGATTTAAGTGAAAGAACAGAAAAACCTCCCGAGTTATAATGACTCAGGAGGTTGCTTAGATTTATTCTGCTCTTAGTGCTTCAACAGGATCCTTTTTGGCAGCCATTTTTGCTGGAATTGAGCCACCGATCAGGGTGAGTACTACGCTTATTAATACCAATATAAATGCATGAACGGGATTGAGCTTAGCTACGTTTGCCAAATCCGTCATTTTTTCAATTATTATATTAGCGGGAAAAGTTAGCAGATAAGCAATTCCTATTCCCAATAACCCTGAAAAAGTGCCTATTAAAAATGTTTCAACATTAAACACACGGGTAATATCTTTTTTTCTGGCACCTAGGGCCCGCAAAACGCCGATTTCTTTTGTGCGCTCCAAAACTGAAATGTAGGTGATTATTCCAATCATAATCAGCGAAACAACAAGAGAAATTCCGGCAAAAGCTATTAATACTGCTGTTATGGCACTCATAATTCCGCCGGACATTTCAGTAATTGAACTTCCCAAGTCGGTGTAAACAATGGTGTCTTCCTCTGATTTTCCTGCATTAAAATCATCAAGATAGTTTAAAACTTGAGTTTTAGTGTCAAAATCATAAGGATAAATATAAATCATAAATGGGGTAGAGTCACCGCCGATATATGAAAGTATAGTTGATTTTTCTTCTTCTTTTAAGGTAGCCATTGTAATAACATTATAATCAGCTGCACGTTGTGCTTTGACGATTTCGGAATCATCAGCATTTTCTGCAATTTTAGTAACTAACTTATCGCTGTATGCCAAACCGGTACCCAATAATCCGATTTTGGATTCACTTTTTCGACGAACAATTGCGCTGATTTTAAGGGTGACACTCTTAGAAGAATCATACATATCATCATAATCATTAGCGGGCACAAAGTTCCCCATATTTGTTTTTGTATAATAATCGTCGTTGTCTATAAGTTTAAGCTCGGTTCCAACGACTTTGCTAAAATCAAGACTTTCAACATTATCGGTTTCAAATCCAATGTTTTTCAACACATTATAGTCAACACGGTTTTGCTTATCTACAACTAAAACAATATCTGTTTCACCAGCCGGATAGCTTCCGCTGAGTACATCATAATTTTTTTGAAGATAAGACTCGGCAGTATCACCCAGAGATTCGGGATACGAAGCGAGTCCTGCATTACTCATGCTGGATATGCTGGATGATGATGATGATGAAGTGGCATCACTGCCGCCCATATTGAATGCTACTGCCATAGACGCGGGAGTTGTCTTTCCATCTTTACGTCTAAGCAAATTCATTCCTATAAGCCTTGTATAACCTATACTGCTGCAAATACTGGGGTCTATATCTTCCAAATAGTCTACATATTCCTGTGTTATTACGTTTTTATGCGTGACTTTATCTTTAGATGAGTCGTATAGAAAAACTTCTTGTGCATCGGAGTATTCTTGGGATTCTTGCTTAATAGATTGCATCTCTTTCATGGAATCAGCGTCCATGTTCATGGCAGACTGTGAAATAATAATCGGGAATTCAGATAAAGTATCACTTTGGAATTTGTCTATCTGAATTTGGAAACCGGTAGAAAGGCTTAGAATCAACGCAATACCTATAATACCGATACTTGATGCGAATGAGGTTAGAGTGGTTCTCCATTTCTTTGTGGCAATATTTTTACCTGATAGTTTAAGCGCCGTAAAAAAGCTCATGCTGGTTTTTTTAATCTTATAGCCGTTATCGGTGGCTTCGGTATTAAATGGATTGCTGTCGTCAATGACATGACCGTCTTTAAATTTGACAATGCGGTCAGCATAATTCTCTGCAAGCTCAGGGTTATGCGTAACCATAATAACAAGTTTGTCAGCGGCAATTTCTTTAATCAAATCCATAATCTGTGTGCTGGTTTCTGTGTCAAGCGCACCGGTTGGCTCGTCGGCTAAAATAATGTCGGGATCGTTTGCAAGCGCACGGGCAATTGCAACACGCTGCATCTGTCCGCCGGAAAGTTGATTAGGCTTTTTGTGCACATGATCCTTAAGTCCAACTTTCTCAAGCGCTTCAAGTGCTTTTTTATGTTTGACTTCTGAAGAAACGCCGCTCAGAGTCATTCCCAATTCCACATTATCCACAATGCCTAAATGACTAATAAGGTTGTAGCTTTGAAAAATAAATCCGACGCTGTTGTTGCGATATGCATCCCACTGTGCATCCTTGAAATCCTTGGTGGATTTCCCGTTTATTATCAAATCGCCGCTATCATATTGATCGAGTCCCCCGATAACATTAAGACAGGTTGTTTTTCCGGAACCGCTTTGACCCAAAATTGCAACAAATTCGCTCTTTCTAAAATCTATACTAACATCGTTCAAGGCGACTTGAACAAAATCACCTGTGGTATAGCTTTTGGTTATTCCTTTTAACTGAAGCATTAAATATCCTCCTAATGGTAAAACTATTTAAGCAATTGCATAATTTTATTTCGGAACAGTCAAGACCGCTCCATACAAAAATAAATATGGTGTTTCCCGAAAGTCTGCTAAAAACTTAGGAATGGTCTTGGCTATTCAGTAGTTTATCAATTACCAAGAAAACTCTAAAGTAGTAATTATATACAATGATAGCAGATAAAAATAGTAATATATTAATAAAATAAAAACTTTTATGGTTTTACTCTTTATTATTTTCATAAAATGTTATATTATTAAAGGTAAAGAAGATGAGCGAATAATGGAATATAAACAAATGGGTGTCGAGGTGAAGGCTATGTCAAATAAAATCAGACTAACTGTGGGTGGTATAGAATATACGATTACTTCTGATGATGAGGAAAGCTATGTACGCAAGGTGGGAGACCAACTGAATAAGCGGCTCGATGAACTCTCAAGACACAATCCATTCTTATCGACTACTATGGTTGCTGTGCTTGCAGCATTAGAATTCTGTGATGATTCTTTAAAAGCAACAGC
>JAQVYP010000030.1 GCA_029004655.1 Oscillospiraceae bacterium
TTTCGACTTCATTTATATTAAAAACCGAAATATCCTTTTTTAAGGATTTTCCATCAAAGCAATAATATCTTCCAAAAGAAACTACAGCATCTTCGATTGTTATATAGGTTTTACCCCATCGCCAAGGAAAAAATAAAATTATAGTCAAATACACAGGATTATGAGGTGTGATTTTCATTATATTGATATAGACTTATTAAGATACAATGAATAGATGATTTGTTCCTTTATCGGAAGATTATAAGTTTCGCTCATCGCTTTTGAATAAATTTGGAGCTGTTTAACATACTTATCCCGAAATTCTTGATCTGTTTTTAGCCGGCTTGTTTTAAAGTCTACAACCACAAGACCGTCATCCTCAGCAAACACACAGTCAACACAGCCTTGAACAATGATTTGCTCGCCGTTCGGTTTGTCCGGAATTGCAGGCATTTCGCAAAGGAAGTTTTGCTCTCGTTTTTTCATATTGCTTTTTTCAATGCGACTGCACAACTCACTTTTAAAAAACTGTTTCAAAGCATTCACATCAAGTGCGGCCGCTTCGCGTTCACTCAAATACTCCCATTCTATCAATCTGTCAATTTCAGATTGCACGCCCAATTTAGCATTTTCAAAATCAACAAACTGCATAAACCTGTGCGCGGCAGTTCCGCGCTCCGATGGTGTTAATCCCGATTTGGACATACATTCCGGTCGGCACATAAAGCGGAAACTTGCATCATCTTCCTCATTTAGCATTTCTGTTACGGTCGCCTTTGCGGAGATATTGCACAATTCCTTGTATTTGTATTGGAACGAAAGCCTGTCTGAAATCATTTGCACAATTTGAGTCTCTGCCTCTGCTTTTATATCCACTTGTTCCGTTTCAGCACAATCGGTTTCTGTTTTTCCAATAACAATTTTTATGTTTCCAAATTCACCTATCAGCGGAGAAGGATTGATATTTGCAAACTCACAAAGCTCCTTAGCATTTGGGTGCAACAACGATGATGTTATAATCCAATCAGAATAACTTCCTGCCGACAGCACCTCTGCCGGGCTGACAATTCCGGTAGACAAAGTGTTGCTGCCTAATTTGGCAGCTCGATTTTTTATAACTTTTTCAAGGTTTTTATGGCTAACCACCATAACCAGTTTTTCTTCTGCACGAGTCATCGCAACATAAAGAAGTCTAAGTTCCTCAGCTATATTATGACGTTGTGAATCAATTGAAATTGCCTGTCTGGACAATGTGTTGTATTTTGTATCCGATTCACTATCGGTATATTTCATTCCAATTCCAAATTTTTCACTTATAAGGATACTCGAAATACTGTCCGAATTGTTGAACTTGTTTGATATTCCGGCAATAATGCAAATTGGAAACTGCAAACCTTTTGAAGCGTGAATACTCATTAATCTAACCGCATCATTTCCCGATGGAACTCCGCCTGATTTTATGTTGCCGCTATCATAGAGTCTATCTAAATATCTCAAAAAACCTGACAGCCCGGCATTATCATATTGCTCATATTCATCTGCATAGTTTTGCAATGATTGAAGATTCGCTCTTCTGCGGTCACCCTCTTCCAAAACACTCATCATTTCGGGAATGGCAGTCCGTTTATAGATTTCGCTTAAAAGTCTGCCGATAGGCATCGTCGATGCCATGTTGCGGTATTCTTTTAAAGTATCTAAAAACAGCTTGCAGCCGGAATTTCCGCTATTTGCCGCCAGAGTAACACTGGCAAGTATTGTTGCGGCTTTATTTTTGGCTCGGATTGTTGCAATTTCGTCAAATGAAAATCCGAACACAACACTTGACATGCAGGAAAGCAACGGAACGTCGCGTGTTGGATTGTCAATTGTTTTAAGCAGTGAAATAACTGTCATTATTTCGACGGTTTCGTAAAAATCTCCTGAATCATAAACCGTTGGAATTCCACGTTTGCGAAGCTCCGATACATAATCGGGAGCACGAGCTGACAGAGATCTCAACAGAATTGTAAAATCTGAATATCTTGCTTTTCGCAACGATGTCGGATTTAACTTGTCCCTTAAAAACGGTTCCTTCTCCATAACGGATTTAATATATTGTGCAATATAAATGCCCTCTTGAGCCGCGCGTGAATCCTCTCCGTCATTAATATCTACAAAATGAGTTTCAACTGCTTGAACTTCATTTTCAGGAAAAGCCGCGCTTGGAATTAATTTTTCTTCATCATTATAATCAAGAGTGCCCGTTGCTTTTTGCATCATGCGGCCAAAGAAGAAATTAATATAATCGCACACTTCAGTTCTGCTTCTGAAATTAGCGCCTAAAATGATTTTTGAAGGGGATATTTCTCCGTTATATGGTGGATAGCTTTCTTTTCTTGCCAAAAAGTTTTCAGGATTGGCGTGACGAAAGCCATATATACTCTGCTTGACATCGCCAACCATAAAAAGGTGCTTTCCCCCGTCTGACAGCGCATAGAACAATGCATCCTGCAGATTATTGGTGTCCTGATATTCATCCACCAAAACCTCATAATATGATTTGCAAATTTCATTTGCATGCTCTGTCGGTTCAACAGTTCCGTCGTCAGATATTCGGCAAAGCAAAGACAACGCTAAATGTTCCACCATATCAAAGGTCAACATATTACGATTTTTCAGCTCTGCCTTAAACACATTGCTGAACTCCAACACCATATCTGCGAGCTTTGATACTATTTTAGCAGAAGCATTTTGAAGTGAACTTATTGTATCCCATTCTTCAAAAAACAACTTTGCAAGATTCTCTATTGTCATATTAACATTTTCACGAACCGACTTAAGCAAATCTTTTAGTGCTTCGTCCTGCATTTTTTTGATTTTAACACCGAAAGCCGGCATTTTGAAATTCCAACAGAATTCATAAAGCTTATTCCAATCGCAATTATCAACACTATGCAATGCTTCGACAATTTGCTCGCTTGTTTGCTTGAATAAATCCTTGCAAACAGTTTCTGCAATTTCATTGCCTGACATATCTCTGATTGCAGTTGACAGCTCATCAGCCGCACCACTCAATATATCCTTTGCATAGGAGAAAGCTAACTGCGCCCATATGTTTGTATCCGGTAGGTCAGCATTTTGATACATGTTTGCAACATCTACAAGCCATTTTTCGGGGAACGGCATACAACAACTGTTTTCGTAAATTCGCAATATTGTGTTTACAAAGAATGAATCCCCATAATCCGCATTTAATGATGCGGCAAGATCCAGAAAGATCTTATCCTTATTTGCGTAATTAGAAGTGATAACGTCCGATGCAATTTCTAGCTTTAACGGATTGGCAGTGCCGGGATCAATTATCTTAAAATCCGGCTGAACCTCTAAAACATAAAAATTATCTCTTACTAGTTCGATGCAGAATGAATCAATGGTGCAAATTTTCGCACTTTGAAGCATTAGTTGTTGACGAAGGAGTCTGCGATTTTTAGGGTTTTTGTCACATTCCTCGTCTAATCTTTTTTCAATTCTTGTTCGCATTTCTGCTGCTGCAGCATTTGTAAACGTGACTATTAACAGCTTGTCCGCGTCAACGGGATCAACTGCCCGCGTAAGCAATTTAATAACACGTTCAACCAAAACAGCGGTTTTACCCGACCCTGCCGCCGCAGAAACCAACACTGTTCCTTTTGCATCAATTGCATCTTGTTGTTGTTTTGTTGCTTTAAAAGCCATTCTATTCCACCCCGCTTCCGGACAGTTTTTGGTTCTTCTCTTTAATCAAATTAATTGTATCACCAATTTCAAAATACTTTGCAAGTTCGTTAGATATTCCTTTTTCCTTTTTGCAAACAGACTGATAATCACAATATTTGCAAGCTTCACTGTCTTTGGCATCCCTAGGATTTATATCTATTTTTCCGTTTAGAATACTGTCACCCATGTCTTTAAGTAAGCGGTCGATATGCTTGAAAACTTCATAGAAATCCGTGCTATCCATAATGCTGGAATTCTTATAAAATCCATCTTTGGAAGCTTTGGCCGGAATATATTTTCCGCCGATCCCGTCCTCCATCATATTGAGAATTTCGGGGTCATTGGTTAAAATTCCGTTCATCTTTACAGTTTTGTTATCTTCTTGAGAAGAGTCTTTATAGACACGCTTTGCCGGCATATATAAAATTCCGCTGGGCAGAGCATTACTTCCCTTGATTATTGCATAAAGATAAATCAGCATTTGCAGATTAAGTCCGTATAGAGTATCTGAAATTGCAAAATCCCGATGGCCCGTTTTATAGTCAATAATACGGATATATTTTTTTCCGTCTTTTTCGGCAAAATCCACACGATCAACGATTCCCGAAACTTCCACTACTCCGCCGTTTTCGAGCGGTACTTTAAGTGGTTTGATTTCTTTTGTTTCTGATATTTCAAGCTCGCACATGCCGGGCACAAATTTGCTTTGAGCAAATTCTTCACTCAGCCGTCCAATCATTTGACACAACAGTTTGTTGATGCTTGTCAGCATATAACTGAACTTTGGCCCTAAGGTTTCGATATCAATAGTCAGGTCTATAAAATATTGTTTAAGATTTTCGGATACTTCCCTTTCAATTAGATCATCTTCTAGGCTTGAAATGTTCTCTTTATGCGCAGAAACGACTTTTTCAAGTACATAATGTACAAGTGTACCCCTTGTCATAGCATCTATCTCAGCCTTTTTAAGCACCTTTGCGCGCAAGCCGTATTTGCAGAAATATGAAAAACTGCAGCGATAGAAAACATCAATTTTAGATGCTGACAGCGGCATGTATTCACCAAAAAGTTTTTTTGCAGTTTCACTGCTTAAAGCTATGTTCTTGCCGGTGCTTGAACGCTGAATTGCCTCGTATCTATCCCTAAAAATTCCATGAAAACTAAAATATTTTTTCAAGCTTTCTTCCCCTGCCGAATCTTCATGCCAATGTTGAGACATGCTTTCGAATGCAGGCAATGTTGCTTCCAGTTTATCCACATTAAGGCTGTCTGTTTTAGTTTCTCTAATCTGTTCACAGCCTTCAATCTTTTTGGTAATGCTGCCAATAATTTTGGACGGTTCCAAAGCAACTGATGATTTGTCCTTTTCGTGGAAAGTTATATATAGTTTTTGAGAAGCGCAGCAACATGATGAATAAAACAGAAACTTTTCTTTAATGATATCGCTGATGTTTCTGTCTGCGACCTCCGCACCAAGGTCTATGAGTCTCGCCCTGTCGCCGACCGTCAGAAGTCCACCATTTCCGGTTACAGCGGGGAAACAACCTTGATTAACGCCGATAACAAATGCTACTTTTGGACGCATTGGTCTGATATGTGCCGCAGGCCCGAAAATAACCTCATCAATCCTTTGCGGAATTTCTCCGACTGAGTCTGACGCAATACTCATATTGAGCATTTCACAGAACAGCTTTTCACTGATTTCCTGCTCACCAAAGCATAATACCAGCCTATCCAGCACCTCCATCAGCTTGTCCCAACCCTGTTGTTGCGCAGAAGCAGCAACAAAATCGCCCTTTGCCTCAAGTTCCTCTGTGTAATTTTCCAAATGTTTTGCTGTATCACAATCCTCAGTTAACCGGTAAATAGCCTTTACCATGTCTGCCGCCGTTGCCCCAAATCTATTTTTTAAATTATTAAGCGGATTTAATGCTCTTTTTCTTAAATTATTAATATATTCAAGCTTTTTTTTGGCTTTTTCTTCATCCGGCACAGAATCAAGTCCGTATGGGCTCATATCCCAATCGTCTTGCCACTTTTGACCGTTGATTGACCAGATGTAAACATAATTTTCAAGCTCACTTATCTCGTCAAAGTTTAGGTCAGCCAGTCCGGTTTTGAGATATCTTAAAATATCATCGCTGTGAAAGTGCGCCGCAGCGTCAATTGCCGATGACACAAACACCGTGAGTGGCAAGAATTTGATGCTGATTCTGCTATCCAAAAAGCATGGAACTTCATGCCTTCTCATAGCATCTTCCATTATTGCCTCGTAATCTTCGGAATTACGGGCAATAACAACGAAATCACGATATCTGTACGCTTCGGTTCTTACAAGTTTTCGTATTGTATTCGCGACAAAATCTGCTTCATCAATCATTGTATCCGCGTGACATACAACGATATTTCCGTTTGCGATGCCACAATCCACCTCACAATTATCGCTAAGAACTGCTTCTACGCCCAACATCGCTTCGGTTTCATAGTTGATTTTATCTAGAATAATCGTCGGGGCAATTCCGACAGCATGACTTTTTGCAATTTTTAAACAATTCTGAATTTCTTTTTTAATATTAGAAAATATTCCTGTTCCGTCGGTTAAATCCTCAATACCATCAGAGCAAAAAGTGATATATGTATCTTCACTTTCGGCAATAATTCTTTCAACAAGCTTATATTGTGCTGCTGTGAACCCTGTAAATGAATCAATCAAAACAGTTTTTCCGGCAAACCAGTTTTTGCCCAAAAGTTTTTCGCCGGTATATTGCAGTAAATCAAGAGGATCAACAAATGTTCCTACAAGCAGCGCATCATAAGCCGACATGATAACGGAAATATCACACAACTTCTGCTTTAAAATATTTCCCTGAACCTTTGTTGACAAATCATCCAGCATTTGTGGAGAAATTGCAGACTGTTTCATTTCTGCGATTGTTTCCACAATCTGACGTGCAAATTCAGTTGAATCGGCATATTTTGAAAAAACAGTCAGGTGGTCACGAACGCCCTTTAAGGCTTGGCACATTAAAATAAGACGTGAGCCATCGTCAACAAGACGCCCCGTCTTGCCGCCTAACTCATCGCCTATATAATCACAAAGACGTGTAAAACCTGCAACATTAACCTTGCTAGAAACACTAGCTCCCAGCATTGAAAGCAGTGCCTTTTCGCTCTCGAACGAAAATTGTTCCGGAACCAGAAGAATTATATCCTGTCTTCCGCATTCAAGAAGCTCTTTGATTTTGCCCATAATTGAATATGTTTTTCCGCTAAGTGCACGACCTATAATTAATTGCAACATGTGTTTCACCTACATCAATCTTTATAATCGGATATAGGTATTATACCATTGATTAGCAGCAAAAAAAAGCATTATATCTCGATTAAAAAAATAGTCTTACCGTTACCAGAGCAACCACGCCGGGGATTCCAAAAGTTGCCGCGCTACCAACTGTCCAGGGATTTACCGCAATATAAACGCCGGTATAGTGCGATGTTAGGTTTAATACAGTCATTGTTATAATTCCAATCAGCGCAGAAAAGAACAATGTTTTTATAGTCTTCTTGGTTTTATAAGCAAAAGCCAATAAAACAATTGAATAAACAACCAAAGCAGTAATCGCCACGATTTTAATTATTTGCATATATCCACCGCCATTTTATATTATAATAAACAATATGAAAACAAGCTGTGGATATATGCCTATAAAACTGCTAATACAAAAAGAAAAGCACTCCGAAGCGAAACTCCGAAGTGCTAAAACTATTTATGTGTAACTGCTCTTATTGTGAAAGTTGAGAAGAAAATTGCAGCTGAAATCATTACTATCATCGCACCTGCCGCGGTTCCAAGATACCAAGAAAAAATCAAGCCGGCAATTCCGGAAAATGTGGCAAAAATAATTGACAAGAGATTGTAAGACCTGACTCCGCGAGCGACATTTCGTGCAGCAGCCGCAGGTAGAATCAGCATTGAATTAATCAATAAAATCCCAACCCACTTGATCGACAGCATTACCACAACCGCAATAAGGCATGAAAAAACATTTTCAAATAAAACAACTTTAATACCACGGGAAGCGGCCAATGATTTATTAATTGCTATTAACAAAAACTTGTTATAGCAAATGCACCAAATTGCAACCACAACTATCAAAGCAAAAACCAGCAACACTATCTCGCTTTCGCTAACCGACAATATATCGCCTATCAAGTATGCCGAATATTGAGCTGAACTTCGGGTTTTGGAAAGCAACAACAGTCCTACCGCCAATGCGGTTGATGAGAAAACGCTTATAATTGTATCGGTTGAAGCAGCTCCGCCCGAGCGAACACGGTTAATCAGCAAAGCCATTAGTATTCCAAAAGCAATTAAAGCTATAAGTTCATTTTTGACACCTAAAATTATTCCGATTGCAATACCAGTTGCGGCAGAGTGACCCAAAGCATCCGAAAAGAATGCCATATTATTGTCAACTGCCAAAGTTCCTATCATTCCAAACATTATTGAACTTAAAACAACAGCAATAAATGCTCTTTGCATAAAAGCAGTCTGCGTGAAATCAAAAGGCAACATGCTAAGCCAATCATAAACAGCACTCATAACAGCTCACCTCCAAAAGAACTTCCAAAGGTTTGCCGGAAGGCCTCTGTATTATAAACCTCAGCCGGTGTGCCAATTGCAAGCGGTTTTCCGCCCATTAGCACAACCGAATCAGCATATTTTGCAACAAGAGGTAAATCGTGAGACACAAGCACAATCGCCATGTGATATCTTTTGCGAAGCTCCGAAACGGTCTTATAAAATGTTCCGAGTCCTTTTGCATCAACTCCGGAAACCGGCTCATCCAAAATAAGCAAATCCGGAATAGGATTTAAAGCAAGCGCAAGCATAACACGTTGCAACTCTCCACCCGACAGTTCTCCGAGTCTGCGATTTTCAAGTCCACTACATCCGTTAGCGGCCAACTTTTCCTTGATAACCTGGACATTCTGTTTCTTTTTGAAAATGAAAACAGGGCTCTTGGATTTTAACGAGCAAAACAAATCGATTACAGTAATCGGAGAAGATAAATCAAAATTAAGTTTTTGCGGTACATATCCAATTTTAATTCCGCTTACAGTGTTAGAATTATGATCGGTAAAATCAATTTCTCCCGTGTATTTTATATCACCTAACACAGCACGCAAAAGCGTTGTCTTTCCGGCACCGTTTGCACCAATAATTGCAGTAATTTTGCCGCAACGAAGCTCCAGACTAACGTCCTGAATTAATTGTTTTGACCCTTTTATTACGCCTACATTGTCGAGACGAACACAGCGCAACCCACATTCATTCTTCATAATTTACCAAAAGCGCAGGCCTTTTGCCCTACGCATCCTTTTAGTTTTTATCGTCAAACATATCCTTTAATTTATTAAAAAATCCATGACGCTTCTTATAGTTTGCATCGCTTGTTTGTTGCTCAAACTGTTGCAGCAATTCTTTTTCCTTGTTTGTTAGGTTCTTAGGTACTTCAACCATTACCTTCACATATTGGTCGCCTTTTCCGGAATAATTGAGGCGCTGAATTCCTTTTCCCTTGAGCTTGAATTCATCCCCGGGTTGAGTTCCCTCGTGAACAGTGAATTTAACTTTACCGTCAAGAGTCGGAACAATAATTTCTGCACCGAGCGTTGCCTGAACAAATGTAATCGGGACTTCGCAAAAGACGTCAAAGCCTTTACGTTCAAACACTGGATGAGGTCTTACTGATATGTTGATATGCAAATCGCCTGCAGGGCCACCGTTTGTTCCGTAATCACCACTGCCGCGATAATTGATAATCTGTCCGTCATCTATTCCGGCAGGGATATCAATTGATTGCTCTTTTGTGCGGCGAACTCTTCCCTTTCCAGCGCAAACATGACACGGTTTTTCAACGATTTTGCCCGTTCCGCGGCATTGTTCACACACACGCGAAGTCTGCATAGCACCAAAAGGAGTTCGCTGTGTAACCTTAATCTGACCAGATCCATGACAGGCAGGACAGGTCTTAGGCGATGAGCCTTTTTCCGCGCCGTTGCCTCCACACTCATCGCAGTTTTCAATCCGTGTTACTTTGATTGTCTTATTGCATCCTTTAGCAGCTTCTTCGAAAGACAAATTAACGGTTGTAGAATTATCGTTACCTTGCCTTGGAGCATTTGGATTAGCTTGCCTTCCACCACCAAAACCACCGCCGAAAATTGAGCCGAAAATATCGCCCAAATCTCCAAAGTCGCCCCCACCAAAGCCGCCGTCGAAACCACCGCCGCCGGCACCAAAATTAGGGTCTACCCCAGCGTGGCCATATTGGTCATATCTTGCACGCTTACTGGAATCAGACAATACTTCATAAGCTTCACTTACTGATTTAAAATTCTTTTCTGCTTTTTTATCACCCGGATTTAAATCGGGGTGATATTTTTTAGCCATTTTTCTGTATGCTTTTTTTATTTCATCATCGCTTGCGCTTTTATCAATACCAAGCGACTCGTAATAATCTTTCTTATCTGCCAAAGGTCAGCACTCCTCGTATTTTAAGAATAACAGGTAATTGCGAAGCTGCGGAATGGTCAATACCATTTGTCTACAGATTGCAGAAGGCTTTCGTAAAGCCCCGATATTTATTTTTGCAGGGAACAGTCTTGACTGTTCTGAACCCAGATTTTCGCAATCGGCTATTTCAATAATATTGCCGGTAAATCATTATCAGGCGGACACTAAAACAGCATCCGCCCAATAAATAATACTCTTATTTGTTGCTATCGTCAACATCCTTATAATCAGCTTCATAAACATTAGGATCAGAACCTTCAGCATTTCCTGAATCTGTCGGACCTTGTTGTTGCTGTTGTGCTTCAGCAGCAGCTTTATAAAGCTTTTCGGATACTGCATAGAATTTCTTCTGGAGCTCTTCTTGCTTTTGCTTGATGTCCTCAATATCTGTGCCCTTCATAGCTTCTTTCAAAGCCTCAAGTGCACCGTTGATATCGGTTTTCTCTTCATCTGTAATTTTATCGCCAATATCCGATAAAGATTTTTCTGTCTGATAGATCAATTGGTCTGCACCGTTTCTGGTATCAATTTCTTCACGACGCTTTTTATCTTCAGCAGCAAATTCTTCAGCCTGTTTGACAGCCTTATCAATATCATCCTTAGACATATTTGAACCTGAAGTAATTGTAATTGACTGCACTTTTCCTGTTCCCAAATCTTTAGCGGAAACATTTACAATACCGTTTGCATCAATATCAAATGAAACTTCGATCTGCGGAACTCCACGAGGTGCTGAAGGAATGCCGTCAAGATGGAAAACTCCTAATGATTTATTATCGCGGGCAAACTCACGCTCACCTTGTAATATATTAACCTCAACAGATGTTTGACCATCGGCTGCAGTTGAGAATACTTGGCTTTTCTTTGTAGGAATAGTTGTGTTACGTTCGATAACCTTTGTGCAAACGCCACCCATTGTTTCGATACCAAGTGACAATGGAGTAACATCCAACAACAGAAGTCCCTTAACGTCTCCACCAAGAACTCCTCCTTGAAGAGCTGCACCGATTGCAACACATTCATCAGGGTTGATTCCCTTAAATGGATCTTTACCTATTAATTTCTCAACAGCTTCCTGAACTGCAGGAATGCGGCTTGAGCCACCAACCATTAAAACCTTGTTGATTTCACTGGTTGAAAGACCTGAATCAGAAATTGCCTGACGAACAGGTTTCATTGTTGCTTCAACCAAATCAGCAGTGAGTTCATTAAATTTTGCACGTGTCATTGTAGTTTCAAAATGCTTAGGGCCATTTGCATCAGCTGTGATAAATGGCAAATTGATAGTTGCAGTCGTCATGCCTGAAAGGTCAATCTTTGCCTTTTCAGCAGCTTCTTTAATTCTCTGCATAGCCATTTTATCTTTTGAAATGTCAATACCGTTTTCAGCTTTAAAGCCTGCAACGAGCCAATCCATTACTCTCTTATCAAAGTCGTCACCGCCAAGACGGTTGTTACCGGCTGTCGCCAAAACTTCCTGAACGCCATCGCCCATTTCAATGATTGATACATCGAAAGTACCGCCGCCAAGATCATAAACCATAATTTTTTGGTCGTCTTCTTTATCAATACTATAAGCTAAAGCTGCGGCTGTTGGTTCATTGATAATTCTCTTGACTTCTAGTCCGGCAATCTTACCGGCATCTTTAGTAGCCTGACGCTGAGCATCAGTAAAATATGCAGGAACAGTGATAACTGCTTCGGTTACTGTTGTTCCGAGATATGCTTCTGCATCAGCCTTGAGTTTTTGCAAAATGATTGCAGAAATTTCTTGAGGTGTGAAAGATTTATCATCAATCTTGACTGTATAATTTGTACCCATTTCGCGTTTGATAGAGCTGATTGTACGATCAGGATTGGTTATAGCTTGACGTTTTGCGACCTGACCCACCATTCTTTCTCCTGTTTTAGAGAAAGCAACAACTGATGGAGTAGTTCTTGCACCTTCTGCATTAGCAATAACGACAGCCTCGCCGCCTTCCATAACGGCAACACAAGAGTTTGTAGTTCCAAGGTCGATACCAATAATTTTTCCCATAATAATTTCCTCCATATAAGCTTTAATAAATTTTTAAAATATATAATTCATACTAATTCTCGATTAAATAGCAAATAAAATTTTCGAGGATATTTTTTGTTTTGGAAGGCGGACTGTGAAGGCATACTGACGTATGCATAAGATGACAACGCATCAAAACGGAAAATAGACCGAGAATTTATTGCCATTTAACCGAGAGTTAGTAAAAAATGCTGTCGGCATTTAATTAGCAACTTGAACCATAGCCGGACGAATAACTGTATCTCCGATTTTATAGCCCTTTTGCAAGACCTGAGCAATGCTGTTTTGAGGTAAATTTTCATCCTCAATATGCATAACAGCTTCGTGCAGCTGTGGATCGAATGTATCGCCTTGCTCACCAATCGGGGTTAAACCAAGATTTGTTGATACTTCATAAAGTTGTTTTATAATCATTTCTATACCCTTTTGAAAATCAGCACTTCCGTTGTCAGAAGGTTTTGCGCGATCAATATTATCAATAATAGGTAAAAGAGGTTTTAATGTCTGAGCCTTTATATACTCTGATGTCGAGAGCCTTTCACGTTCTGTTCTCTTTTTATAATTATCAAACTCTGCTGCAGTGCGCAATAAAAGCTGCTTTTGTCTTTCCAGTTCTTCTGTTAAAGATTCCAGTTCGCTTTTTTCCACAACGATTTGTGGCTCTTCAACAACACCTTCTTGTGCCTCTTGAGGAATTCCTTCATTAATATCCTCAATTACAACTTCATCTGTGGTTTTTTCTTTTTTCTTCTTTTCTGCCACTTCTAATCCTCCAAATCATGCATCGTTTGAGTCATAATTTTACCCAAACGTTTTGCAAAATATTCAAGACCCGGAACAACCTGTTCATAGGCCATTCTTGTAGGTCCGATAACACCAATTCGACCAAGATCGTTTTCGCCAAGTCTATACCTTGCAACAACCATATTTGACGGTCTTAGTTCATCAATTCCGGTTCCATCGCCAAACACTATATCAATTGGAAGACTAACTCCCGCCAAAATGTCCATTAATACATTTTGTCTGGCTATCAAGTTCAAAATTGCTTTTGCTTGATTTTCATTTTCATAGCATGAAATCAAATTTGATTCGCCTTTTAAACTTATACCCCGAGAATTTATATCTGATATTATTTCAAACACTGAGGTCATCAGTGGTGTTAAAGCTAAAGCATATTGTCCTGCCTCTGCAACAAGTGTTTGCAAAAAGCCTTGAGAAAAATTCACCAATTCAGTTCCGACCACACGAGCAGAAACCAATCTATCAAAAATTGCAATTAAATCGGCCGTTAAATCTGTGTAATTGCGGCTAATGCGACTTCTTGCCATTCCGTCGGAAGTTACCAACACAATTAAAATTGTTCTCCTGCCCATGGGTAATAGCTCAACACGCCTTACATAGGCACTCTGGTTTGAAATAGTTGCCAACAAAGATGGTAACCCGGTTAAATCGGATAAAATCTGACCGGCCAATGACGCCAGATTTTCAGGATCATGTGATGCTTCTGAAAGTAGTGCATCAATTGCCATTCGCATTTGAGGAGTGATTGAGTTGCGATTCATAAGACTGTCAACATATAATTTATATCCTGAATTTGTAGGGATACGTCCGGCCGATGTATGAGGCTGTTCCAGATAACCCATTTCACACAGCTCACTCATTTCATTTCTAAGCGTAGCAGATGAAACATTAAAATTCAAAATATTGCACAAAGCCTTTGAACCAATAGGCTCACCAGTATTAATATATGACCTAATTATTGCTGAAAGAATCGCCTTTTTTCTTTCATTTAGCTCCATGCACTCACTCCTTAGTTAAGCGATTTGGCACTCGCTTTTTTCTTAGCACTCTTATTAGTCGAGTGCTAACTTGAGTATAATTTACCATTATTTTATTCCTTTGTCAATAGGTAAATATGAATTATTTGTTAATTGTTTTAGACTTTCCCTGACCTTCAACTAATTTGATATAATAATTTATATAAAATGCACAATTAGCTCTTATTATTCCCTATATAATTTTGCATACAACTAAACTTATCAAAAAAGCAACACAAAAAACCACACAGAGATATAATACTAATATCTCC